>JACQJD010000087.1 GCA_016198185.1 Deltaproteobacteria bacterium | reverse complement strand
GGTGAGATCCTTCCCCTTCGCTTCGCTCAGGGTCAGGATGACGGCATTTTCGGACAACCTGGTTGACAAAGTCTATTTTCAACAGTCTGCTAGAGAACATTGATTTTTAGTGAATACATTCTATATAGTGAACTTACATGTCCTCAAATTTTTCTGACTTGAAACTCATGTTACGCCCCCCGGGAAAGGGAATTTATACCGTCTCTTCTGGTGCCTCTTTGGCCGACCATCTCATTAAAAAAATTTATGGCACCCACATCGCCAAAGGGTGGCAAGCTTCTCTCGAACGCATACCCTTTGCGCCCGTGATTCTCTTGGGCTTTCCCAGTGACATTGGCGCAGGCATCAGGCGAGGCTCTAATTTTGGACCTCTCCTCATCCGCCAAAAATTATATGCGGATAAAAGATTTAAAGACCTGTTAGAGCAGGAGCAGATCTGCGATGTGGGAGATGTTATGGTCATCCCCCAACTCTTGTCTGATGCCATTCTTACCAAAGCTCAGAAACAAAAATGCCAAAAAGCTTTATATGGCCCTGCCATGAATTCTCATTTACCCGTAAGCCCACTTTCGATTTTGGAACAAGCGTCACGTTGTATTTATAGGCTCAATCCCCAAGCAAAACTGATTGCCATTGGCGGCGATCATTCGATGAGCTTGCCACTTGTTAAAACGTTGAAACAATACACCCAACAACCCTTTGCCATTATTCATTTTGACGCCCATACCGATCTATTGCAAAACCGCCTAGGGATCGACGAATGCTTTGGCACCTGGGCATACCATGCCAACCAGCTGATCGGTAGAAAACAGCGACTCATTCAAATTGGAATTCGAGCCTCTGCAAAATCCAAAATGTATTGGGAATCTAGACTAAAAGTAAAACAATTTTGGGCAAATCAGATTCTTCGCAATGAAGAAGATGCCATCAAAAAGATTTTAGACCATCTCAAATCTTTGGAACTTCCAAATGTCTATATTTCCAATGATATCGATGGCACCAGTGAGGCATTTGCCGCTTGTACTGGAACCCCAGAACCCAACGGACTATCGCCGACCTTTGTTGTAAGGTTAATCCAACAACTTAAATCTCAGTGGAATGTCATCGGCGCAGATTTAACAGAAGTCGCCCCTCTTTTAAATTTAGATCGCCCAAACGAACCCCAAAAAACGTTAAAGCTCAGCGTCGAGTATCTGCTCACTATGATTAAAGCAATGCTTTAAGTAGATCATCTGTCCTATTGTTTTAACTTCATTTTATTGATATATAATTTATTCATTTTTAGACTATGCATTACTTTAACTATCACGATTCAACGCTTTTTTGTGAAGAGGTTGCGCTTCCAAAGATTGCCCACGATTTTCAAACGCCCACTTACGTTTATAGCCAAAAAACCATCGAGCGACATTTTAAAGCCTACCAAGCGGGATTTGGCAATCAGGATCATTTGATCTCGTACTCTGTCAAAGCCAATTCCAATCTTTCGATCCTCAAACTGTTAGCGCAACTGGGCTCTGGTTTTGACATTGTCTCTCAAGGTGAATTGTTTCGAATCATTAAAGCCGGTATCCCCACGGACCGCGTTGTATTTTCTGGCGTTGGGAAAACAGAAGACGAAATGAAATATGCACTGCAACACAATATTCTCTCTTTTAATGTCGAATCTGAATCTGAATTGTTGCGATTAAATAAAGTAGCAGGTGAACTCTACCAAAAAGCCCGCGTTTCTTTACGTGTCAATCCCGATATCCATCCTCAAACGCATCCTTATATTTCAACAGGGCTCAAAGAAAATAAATTTGGCATTCCAATAGCCGAAGCCTACGGGCTTTTTGAAAAACATGCCGCGCTCCCCCACATCGACTGGGTGGGTATCGATTGCCACATTGGGTCTCAAATGCTTTCTTTAGACCCTATTTTAGAAACCGCACAAGCACTCAAAAAAATGATTCGTTTTTTAGAAACCAAACGGATCCATATTCAACATGTTAATTTGGGTGGGGGATTGGGCATTGCCTATCATGGAGAAGAACCGCCTTCCCCCGAGCAGTATTTAAAAAATATTTTAGAATGTTTGTCACCCCTTCGCCTTAAAGTCATCGTGGAACCAGGCCGAACGATCGTTGGAAATGCGGGCATTTTGTTAACACGCGTGTTGTACCTAAAAAAAATGCCTGAGAAAAATTTTGTGATTGTCGATGCCGCCATGAATGATTTAATTCGCCCTACGTTATATCAAGCCCATCACGAAATTTGGCCAGTGGTCCAAACCACCCAAAAGCCTCTCAACGTGGATGTCGTAGGACCGATTTGCGAATCAGGGGATTTTCTCGCAAAATCGAGAAAACTCGCCTGTGCTGAGGGAGATCTGCTTGCCATCCTGAGCGCCGGCGCCTACGGATTTAGCATGGCCTCCAATTACAATGCACGGCCGCGTGCAGCCGAAGTTCTGGTTTCAGGGATGATCCCGCATCTCATTCGTCCCAGAGAAAGCTTGGAAGACCTGATTCGAGGCGAGTTATGATTGTCATGAAATTTGGCGGCACTTCCGTTGCCAACGCTTCCCAAATTCAAAAGGTGGCAAACATTGTTCTACACCATTTGGACAAACGCCCGCTGGTCGTTGTTTCTGCTCTGGCAGGCGTTACGAATGAGCTTTTGCTTTTGGCCGAAAAAGCATCTCAGGGAAAAGAGATTTCAAGCAAGACCTTGTTGGACCGACATCTTTCGGTAGCCCACAAACTGGATTTGCCACCGACCCTCCTTCAACCTTTTTTTCACGAATTAACATCGCTGTTGAATGGCATTCAACTCCTTCATGAGTGCACGCCCAGAACACTGGATCGCGTTTTGTCATTTGGGGAACAGTGCTCCAGTTCTTTGGTCGGGCATTTTCTAAAGCAAAAAATCAATATCCCCATCGAAATCATTCCTTCCTATGATTTGGGGCTCATGACCAATTCTTTTTTCGGACAAGCCTCACCACACCCAGAATCTCAACAAGCGATCTTAAAGAAAGTCACCTCTTTGCCTGAAACCTTAATCATCACCACGGGCTTTATTGCCAAAGACACCGAGGGCAATGTCACCACCTTGGGACGCGGGGGTAGTGATTTTTCGGCGTCCTGGATCGGCGCTGCCATCGATGCCAAAGAAATTCAAATCTGGACAGATGTGAGCGGTATTTTGACCGCTGACCCTCGCACCGTGCCTCACGCCCAAACACTCTCAGAACTCAGTTTTCAAGAAGCTTCCGAGCTTGCGTATTATGGTGCCAAGGTCATTCATCCCGCAACGATGGTGCCCGCCATGGCCAAACACATTCCCGTTCGCATTTTGAACACCAATGATCCCGCACATCCAGGAACCTGCGTTCTTCCAACGGCTTACCAAACCGACCGCACGGTCAAAGCCATTGCTCACCGCGATGAGCTCAGCATGGTTCATGTGACTTCTCTTCGGATGTTGGATCAACATGGTTTTTTAGAAAAACTGTTCCAGGTGTTTTCAAAACACCATATCAGTGTGGATATGATTTCGACTTCCGAAGTGTCGGTTTCACTCACGGTGCTTCAAAAAGACGCCCGAGCAGAAGCACTCTTAGAACTGAAAGCCTTTTGCGATGTTCGCCTCGAACATGGGTTTTCGGTGGTCAGTGTTGTGGGAGAAGGACTCAAAGAAAAACCCGGCATCGTTGCACGCGTATTTTCAACACTTCACGAACAATGCATTCCTGTTCAAATGATTTCTTTAGGCGCTTCTAAAATCAATCTCAGCTTCTTGGTTTCAACCCCCAACGTCACCCACACCGTCACCCTCCTCCATAAAACTTTTTTTGAGAATTAACACTGTTTCAACAAAAAACAGAAATAAAAAAGATCCCTTTCTCCACTCCATCTACAAAAATTAAAATTTGATGAGAAAAAAACGAATTCCGTCGAACTTTTTTACAGCACCCTTCTTTTTTGAAAATATGTTTGTGTGTTTTTTGTGGTTTCTCGATTGGGGAAAATGGGTTGGGTGACTTAAAACGGACTCCCATTGCTGAAAATGCTTATGTTTCCGTCGATCATCGCTTCTGTCTAATTTTATGACACTGTCTAAAAAGACTTTTTTCCGTCGGTAAATGCACTTTAAGTGTCGTTATTTTAAACAAGGAGCTTTATGAGAACTTCATGAGACCTTCATTTTCCGACGGAAATGAGAAAAAGCACAAGCTCATTTTAATGCGTTTCTAATGTGGAAATGGTTGGCACGCATCTTGCACTATCCATAGGTGTGAGGATAACGAAGGACGAAACATGAAATTAAACTTATGCATAGGCGTCATGATTTTTTTATTGTTACCCTGGCTTGAGGTTCACGAAGTTCTGGGGGAGATGCAAGATTCGAAGGCCTCGGTACAGAAAGATAGCGGCCTGGGGCTGCCGATGGATGGCGATGTCATTGATATCGATCAAATGAAAGGCGCTCTTTTTTTTAAATTTGGCCATTCCCAGGTTACCTGTATGGATGAATTGATAGCGTTTCTTTCTCTTTGGAACCAAAGACAATTGAAGACCCAAGACATCGATTGGGTGTTTAATATCATTTTTACAGCTGAATTTAAAAAAGCCATGTCCGATTTTGAACACTGTACGGAAAAATTTGGTCTTGTTACAGAAGATAAAGCCTTAGAAGCAGTTTTGGGGGATCAAGACGATCTTGGATTTCCTCGTGCAAGATCAGGTCGCTATTTGCCTTCGGTTAAAAATGAAAAGACGAGAAAGTCTTTAGAAGGAAAGCGTGAAGCGTCTTTGCAAGAAGCCTTGACCAATGGTTCTTTACCAGGGGCAAAAAGGTTAGAAAGGAATATGTCTTTGGGGGAGCCAACCACAGAAACGACTCCTTCTGCGCCTGTTAGCGATTTTGGAAGTACAACGAGTTCTGGCGTTCCACTTTCTAGCTTGACCCGTGGCACCCTGGCCAGGAACAGCGCCAATGAGGTTGAACAAGGGCTTATTGGGGCAACCTCTGGTCGAGGAGGAAGTCCTGCGGAACCCCAACGTTCGCAACAAGAAGCGCCCAAAGTATCCAAAGTGGATATTTTAAGAGGGCATTATGATCAAGTTTCAGTGTATGAAGATTTGGAATCCAAAAGGCTCTTGGCGGTCAGCCAGGGACGTGATGCAGAGGTGATGGCGATGGATGAAGCCATGACAGCACAAAGACACGCCACCAAAGAAGCTTTGCTTTCTATTTTACGAACGAAGGGGTTAAGTCGAAAAATTAGGCTCAATGCGTTTGAAAAATGGAGGACGCTCGAGGGCCAAGATAATAACGATCGTATTCCTGCAGATGTGTATATGGAGGCCATGGCGATTGTGGCAGATTGGAACCATGCGTATGAGAAGGGGTTAGACAAGGGTGAAAAGGAATTGGCAAAAGCCAATAGTCTTTTTGATACTGCCCAAGCGTGTCTTCCTGCCATTCCAGATTCATTTAAGCCCTTGGGCGATCTTGCTGCAAATGACGATCTTGCTGCAAATTTAGAAAAGATAAATGAGGAATACAAAAAGCTTTCGGAAAGCAAAGCCCCGAAAATCTTGATGCAGCCTAAAAACCAAGTACAAGTAGAGAACTTAATCCATGCGGAGAGTGTTGATGCTGGATCTAGGCCTGCCATAGCAGAACGAGACCGCAGACTCAAAGAAAATAAAGGAATCCAGAACAAACAACTCAGGATCCTTACCGATGGCTATAATGCAGCGCAGAGAATGAAAAAGGAAAGAGAAGAAACTGAAGGAAACAAGAAATTAAAGGAAAAAGACGATAATTTTTAATCTTGATCTATTTCTGAAAAATTAAAATGTCCCCTAGCTTTTCAATGCATTTAGCCATTTTTTTCCTAGCTTCCAGTAAAAGGGTTTTATCGTATTTATAAGATTCATCCTGACTGACCCTATCTT
>JACQJD010000092.1 GCA_016198185.1 Deltaproteobacteria bacterium | reverse complement strand
TCAAGAAGTTCATCCCACTTATTCAGTGTGCGTTCAAATAAAACCAGGAACTCATCAATGATGAATTCCTTAAAAGCATCTTTCCCTAATTGAGAAAATAAAATCCAGATGTTATCAAGCCCGGCATCCTGTTTTTCAAAACTACGTTGATGAAGGGTCGCCACGAAATCTCTGGTTTGGGGGTAAATAAAATCTAATTCAAAGGCCTTTCTGTTATATAAATCAAAGTCACTCTCTGTGCTTTTCTTTTCTGGATTGTCTAGCCATGCCTGATAGTAGGATGAAAGAAATTGTCCCCAGCTTCCAGGGATGAAAGCGCTTACATAAGTAGAAAATATTTTTAAATCAGGAATTTCATGATATTTCTTGTCAGCTATTTTTTGAAAAATTTCTTTGCCAAAGTTTTTAACCCATATCGTAGATGGAAGCATTCCCTTGGGATAGTTGGCTTGCGCCTCAACGTAAGATGTTCTTTTCATTTTTGGCATGTGTTCTTCCAGAATAGACCTACTACTTACATCTTGGGTATCATCAATGCTCTCTGTCCTAAATATATGAGGCTTATCCACAATGATTTGATCGGGTTGTGTAAAAATCTGTACGACCCTTTCAAAACCAAAGGGCGCGCTACTGGCGGGCGCCGCTCTGTAACTAATATTTTGAAAAAGCGCCAATCGCTCCGTTAAATTTAATACTTTCTTTTCAGTCCGAGTAGCGGCATCGATAAACGATTCTAAGAATACATTTCCAATGCCTAGATGATCGGCCGCATTTGATGCAACAAGCACGGCATTTCTATTTTTCCAATGTACATTGGTGCGATTTTGCTCAAGAGATTCAATGATCACGCCTGAGTGACAGGTCTCTACCAGAATTTCAAGAGAAGTGCCTGGATCAAAGCCCAGATATAGGGCGTCTAGAAATGCCTGCCATGAAATTGCGGGCTCATCAATAATCTCAAAAGTTTCTCGATTGCTATTCCGCGCTGCCATCATTAATAGGGCAGTCGCTTGAATGTTCAATTGTACATCAAAGATTTCAGCGGCATTTTTTTCTTCATTCTTTTTAAGTTCTTTAAGTTTCTCGCGGGATCTGTCCAGGTCCTCTTCCAGTGTTTTAATTGTTTGTCCGTCTACCAATGCTCGATTTTGGTTTTGTCGCCCAATAAAAGCGGAACTACCATGAGAAGAAAGAATGATTTGCACGTGGGCTTTTGCCACATGCCCCTTTGATTCTATTCGAATTCTTTCGTTTAGTTCTTTTAAATAAGAAACAATACTTTTCTTGTCACCCACGGACAGTAAAAAAGGAGCATCAATAGGAATATGAAGACGCTTCGAATCAGGAATTCCTGAAATTTCAAATATCTGATTATGAAGTGATTCCGATTTGTCGAAGTCATGACGATTATTATAAAAAACAAAGGATACGCCATACGCATTTAAAGAATCTTCCGCATGAATTAAAGGAGCCGCTGGGAATAAAATTCCGGCCATAAAAGCGATGCTTAGAAAATATTTCATAGTTTTTGATACCATAAAAAACAACTCTACTCTCTATACAAAAGCAAGACTCATGCCAAAAACAGATTTGAGTTATTTCAATAGGTTAGAATCGTTTTTTCAATACAGGATAGAACAGGGTGCCAATTTTTGCTTTACAGATGTTGAAATGATGCCACTCCATTTATCATCTTGATCTCAATAATAGTGGTATGAATATACCCATATGAAGGCTCGGCAGATTTTCTGGAAAAAATCTCGGCTGCAAGGCAGATATTTGGAACATTTGGAGGTGAAATTATGAAAACATTGGTCGTTGTAGAATCCCAATAGATAGGTGAATGTAAGGTAAGCGCACCGGTATTGGCAAGGGACTTATTCCCTTATGACGGACGAATTAAGCAGTAACTGAGTCACCCCGATGGCCGAAAAGGCCCGAGGGGTCTCAGTGTTAATTCCAAGGCCCACTTTTTTATCATGGGGTTATTTTTGAGTACGATTTTCCTATCCCTGGTAATGAACAGGGGAGAGAGTATTTAATGACATATAATTTATTTTTCTGTTATTTATATATAAATGGCTGGAATAAAATTTCCAAAAATAAAGTTGCCAAAAATAGAATGGCCGGGGAAGCCCCCACAAAAACCAGCTCCTAAAAAACAACCAAAAGAAAAAAAGATTCATCCTTGGCGTCCATGCCCTCTTGGGCAACATTGGGTTTCTGCCCATACACGACATCGCATCTCTTCTCGAGGATTACATTATATTCAGTCTGTAGATGGGCATTGTCGAAACAATGGAACTCGAAAAGATCACTTATATCGAGATGATATTCATGAAATTGCTTCAAAGTATTTTGCCAAGTTGCATGGCCCACCAGTCTCTCATGGCTTGGGATTTACAGGTATCGGGAATAAATATGACCATCTAATCAGGGGGTGGACGCGCTATTGGAATGATGTATTAAGACCATCTGATTTGTTAGATCCTGATATTGTTAAAGCTTTGATTGCATCGGAATCCAGTTTTAATCCAAATGCATGGAATCGACTTAAAGGAAAAAAATCTGCTTACGGATTAATGCAGGTACTCAACCAAACTGTACCACTCCTCAGTGATCCAAAAGAACTAAAAGACCATTTTGTAAACTTGACTTCAGAAGATATGAAAGATCCGAACATCAGCATTTGTTCTGGTGTGCGGTGGTTATTTCGTAAGAAACAGTTGGCCGAAGCCAAAGCAAAAAAATCTATAACATGGAGAGAAGCTATTATTGCATATAAAGTAGCGGATAAAAAACTTATGAAAAATTTTGATAAATATTATCGAGACTTGAAAAGTCTAAAATGAAAAATCTATTTTTTTGGGGGGCGTCATTTTTAATCATAGTTCTGCATGTCGAATCTAAAGAACCAAAGTATTCTGATAGTCTTCTTACTGCAGACGATGGAATCGTGACTGCAGATGATCTTGCGTATGATCATTGCAGACGCGAAATCGTTCCTTATAATCCCAATACAGCTTTTAATTCTCTATATTGGCAATGTCTTCCCGTTAAAGATGTAAAACCGACATACAGGATATTTCGCGACAATGATCCCATGGGGGCTTGGGATGTTGTTATTACGATGTGCCATCTTGAATTAAATGTTAATCACAAAGGCGAGAAACAAGTTTATGTGGATCGTCGAGGACATCATGTCGAATATTGTAAAGATTTTGTCCAAAAGTGGCTAAAACTTACCAAAGATCAAGAAATCGTCTGTTTGAGCGGGAGTGGCGGTGAGTATTATTTTGATGAAAAGGGAGGAAAATATAAATTATGGACATGGGAAAAGTTTAAAACAAAGAAGGGGTGCCATTCCTATTTTTTTGGTGACTGCACCACAAGTGGATATTCAAAGAAAAAATGTTATTCCTCCAAATAGTTTTTTTAACGAATGACTTTATGGTCGCACAGTGAAACAAGGGGTCTATCAATTCAATCCTTTTGAATAGATGGCCAATTTTGAAAATCTGCATTTTCAGCACATATCGACTCACGTAAACTCTGTAAGCGATTCATAATTTTTTCTACCTCTTGCCCTATTAAATTACAGGATCTTTTTAGATAGATATCTCGTGCTTCATCTGGATAGCGTTCTAAAGGAGTCGACACCGTGAGCAGGTCATCCTTAAGCGCTTGAAATTTTTCAGCTATCCTTTGATGATGAATCTTTTTAAGATGTTCACCCATAGAGATATGAGCATAATGGAGTTGTAATTCAAATAATCGCAGTTGTCCTTCTTTCCAGTCAAGATTCTCATTTTTGAGATTCAATGAGATAATATGAGTCGAGGATTCAAGTACTTTTAATGTAGATTCTGAAAATTGAAGCTCCCTACAATCCCAAATGCGTTCTAGATCATTTGGATAGTTAACTGTTTCAGTAGGATCATTTCCAAAAAGGACTCCTATAAAGAAAAAAAATGAAATAAAAGAAAAGGCAAAAACTTTATTCATACTATTCTCCTTCTTAAAACTGAAAATTATTACAGATGTTTTATCTCCTGTCTAACAAAATATTCTTTGGAGCTCAAAAGAGCTGGCAAAAATGTCAGAACCTTGGCCGCCCCTTTGGTCTGCCCCCAAAGTCGATTTCAAAAAATATGATCATCAGATTCACCGAACTAAGATCAGTTCAGAATTTTCTGATATCCTAGTTCAAGCTAAAAAGACCTATAAAGTGATCAAAAAATATCTTCAATAATCTTGATCTATTACCATAATAGTGGTATTAATATACCTATATGAAGGCTCGGCAGATTTTCTGGCAAAAATCTCGGCTGCAAGGCAGATATGTGGTTGAACTCCGCATCTATGAAGTGGGAAACCCTGTTCAATATCCTAATGGCGTTAAGTACAGTTTGGTTTGCATCGATTTAGTAACCAGAAGAAAAGTGCTGATGGATAATCACCACCCGAAGGGCCCCCACACCCATCTGGATGGTTCTGAAGTTCCATATGTATTGAGCGATGTCACTACATTATTAGCTGATTTCAAACGTCTTGTTTTGGAACATTTGGAGGTAAAACTATGAAAACATTGGTCGTCTCTATTAAAAGTTCAGGTGAAGTACTAAAGGACTTTGCTCGTGCGCTTAAAAAAGCAAGAGCAGGTCGCATGAAGAAGCCTCATTTTGAAATATCGTTTGATAATCGAAAGGATTTTGAACGATTTGTCCGTCATATTTCTATTTTAACGACAATATTGGCACTCAAACCGCGTTCTATCTATGAGCTCGCCAAACTGAGTCGCATGGATGTCTCAAATCTCAACAAAATCATTCTCTTCTTTGAAGAAGTCGGAGCGATTCGATTGAAAACAATTAAGGTGAATGGTCGTACAGTGAAACAGCCCGTTGTGGAATATCAAAAAATCGAGTTCGACTTGGCCGCATAGCTTCATTTGAAATGGACGGTTCAAGTTTTTACATACCACCCCGTTGTCAGGATAAATTTCGCACTTCGTGCGAAATTTACCTCGAGGCCTGAAAGGCCGAGGAGGTCTCCTCCGTTTACATCTAATAACAAGTTTTATATAAGGTAATTTCAAACTTATGGATCAAGAGAAATATTACGTTTATATTATTACAAATAAACACCACACTGTTTTCTATACAGGAAGAACAGATGATATTAAACGTAGAAGAGATCAACATGAAGGTCAGTGGAAACAGGCATTTACTAAGAAGTATAATATTTCAAAATTGGTTTATTTCGAAGAAGTATCTTCAAAAGATGCAGCAATTTTGTCTGAAAGACGTGTTAAAAAACTTTCCAGAAATAATAAAATTAAACTAATTGAAAAGCTAAATCCACAATGGAATTCATTGCTCTAAACCAGGAGACTTCCTCGCGCCTTCGGCGCTCGAAGTGAAATCGGCCTTTGGCCGATTTCATCCTGGCAACGTTTTACGGTTCATCTGAACCACAGAAATTATTGCAGACTGTAGAGATAAAATAGAGCTTTCGAGAACCTATTTTTCCATACAAAAACTTCCCATCCAAATTCCACCTCAGGTGCAGAGAAATCTACTCAAAGCGGTGATAAACAAAATCATCATCCATAAAAACCAAGTGGAAGCTTTCTACATCGCTTCAAAAGAAATTATTGAAAAAAACTGGAAGATTGTAGAAAAAAGAGAGTCTTCGCAAGCTTCGCTCCCTCAGAATGACAACCCGAGATCTCTCGGGCTTCGCCCTCGAGATGACATTGCGAATACATTTTGACATTAAGTGGAGGCGGCGGGAATTGAACCCGCGTCCGAAGAAATGGGAGCCTAGCTTTCTACATGCGTAGTGATCGAATTGTGTTTCTGAATGAGTTGGCTTCGTCACCGGCCGCATCATTCATAGCTTTCTTTAAATTTTGCAAAACCATCAGAAAGCGACAAGTTTTGCTATCCCACATGATCGTCGCCTCTTTAAGCCCTATGGGCGAAACCTAAAGACGCGTGCTGCGCTAAATTAGGCAGCAAGTGCTAATTGCTCGTTGGCAATTAATGTGTTGCTATGTTTTACGAGCGACAGCCCCTCGACATGCAAGACTAAGCGCCATGACCCCGTCGAAGCCAGATCGCCCCCAAATTCATTTTAGCATACACTTGATTTATAAGTTTAGCCAGTATGAAGATCCCTCCTACAATGCCGCCGCCTCAGAGGTATGATCACTGGCCAAACGGCCTTCTCAAATGGGATAGCCTTCTTGTTTGAGCAACTTTCTTTTTTGGCGAACCCCACCTTTTCCAGAATACCCTCCGATGCCATTTGTGGCCACAACGCGATGACAGGGGATTAAAACTGGAAAGGGGTTTTTGGCCAGAGCATTGGCAACGGCACGAAAGGCTTTCGGATGCCCCATGGCTTTCGCCAGGGTTTTGTAGGATACAACCGTTCCTCTGGGAATTTCATAAGTCTTAAGCCAGACGGATTTTTGAAACGGTGTGGCGTCAACAGTATTCAAGAGATGTAATAGGTATTTATACGTCATAAGATTTATGTGGAGTTTGGACACTCCTCGTGTCACTGAGGCGGCATTGATTTCGAGCCTCAGTGACACGAGGAGTGTCCAAATTTCGGATAACTTTTAGTAGGTATTGAGGTTTTTTCAATAGCTCCTTATTGAAATACAAGGTCTTTTCCATCTTCCTTGACCGTTACTTTTATCGTATGCTTTGTCGCATATTTTCCCTCGAGCAATAATTTTGAAAGCGGATTTTGGATGTATTTTTGAACAGCACGTTTTAAAGGGCGGGCGCCATAAATAGGATCATATCCATGTTTTGCAAGATAGGCTTTGGCTTTGGCATCGATAGATAATTTTAAATGTTTTTCTTCGAGCATCTGGTTTACGTGTTCCAGTTGGATGTCTAAAATGGCAATCATGTCTTGATCCGATAGCGATCTAAAAGTGATAATGTCATCAATCCGGTTTAAAAACTCTGGTCGAAACTGCTCGCTCAATGCGATGTTGAGTCTTTCCTTCAATTCCTTTTGATCTCTGAGTGTTGCAATCTGTTGGCCTGCAATGTTGCTCGTCATAATGATCACAGTGTTTTTAAAATCTACCGTTCTGCCTTGACCATCGGTTAATCTGCCATCATCCAAAATTTGAAGTAAAAGATCAAACACATCGGAATGCGCTTTTTCAACTTCATCAAATAAAATCACCGCATAAGGCCGTCTGCGAATGGCTTCCGTCAGTTGGCCCCCTTCTTCATAGCCCACATATCCCGGGGGAGCACCGATCAATCGTGCTACCGCATGTTTTTCCATGTATTCAGACATATCGATTCGAACCATGGCCGATTCCGAATCGAATAAAAATTGTGCCAATGCTTTGACGGTTTCTGTTTTCCCAACACCGGTGGGTCCTAAAAATAAAAAAGATCCGATGGGGCGATGGGGGTCTTGCAAACCCGCTCTCGAACGACGAATGGCATTGGACAGTGTTTCAATGGCCATCTCTTGGCCAATAACTCTTTCGTTTAAGCGTTTTTCCATTTTTAACAGTTTTTCTTTTTCACTTTCTAAAAGACGGGTGACGGGAATGCCTGTCCACTTGGCTACAATCTCTGCGATGTCTTCTGGGTCCACTTCTTCCTTGAGTATCTTTTGTTCTTTTTGAAGTTCTTTTAAAGCTTTGTTTTCTTTTTCTAACTGGTGGGTGAGTTCCGTTAAAACCCCATATTTTAATTCGGCAGCTTTGGCCAAGTCCCCTTCTCGTTGCGCCTTTTCAGAAGCATTTTTGGTTTCTTCGATTTTTCCTTTCAAACTTCTGATTTTGGTAATCGTTTCTTTTTCTTGCCGCCAATGAATTTTCATTGTTTGACTTTGTTCTTTCAGGTTGGCCATTTCTTTTTGAATGGATTTGAGCCTTTCTTGGGAAGCCTCGTCTTTTTCTTTTTTAAGGGCGGTGGCTTCTACCTCCAGTTGGGTGATTTTTCGATCGATGACATCGATCTCAGAGGGTAAACTGTCAATTTCAATCCGGAGTCTTGCCGCTGCTTCATCTACCAAGTCGATGGCTTTATCAGGCAAGAATCGCTCTGAAATATAACGATCGGAAAGGACTGCAGCTTGAACCAGGGCGGCATCTTGAATACGAATGCCGTGGTAGACTTCGTATCTTTCTTTCAGCCCTCTTAAGATGGAAATGGTGTCGATGATAGAAGGTTCACCGATGTAGACTTGTTGAAATCGACGTTCTAAGGCAGCATCTTTTTCAATATATTTTCGATATTCATCGAGTGTGGTAGCACCCACGCACCTTAATTCACCACGGGCCAAAGCGGGTTTTAGCATGTTGGACGAATCCATCGCCCCTTCGGCGCGCCCTGCGCCCACAATGGTATGCAGTTCATCGATAAAAAGAATGATGTTACCTTGCGCAGCTTGAATTTCTTTGAGGACCGCTTTTAATCTTTCTTCAAATTCTCCCCTAAATTTGGCACCTGCCAACAAGGCCCCCATATCCAGTGATAAGAGAAGCTTATCTTTGAGTGTTTCTGGAATATCTCCGTGGACAATACGTTGGGCCAAGCCCTCCACAATGGCTGTTTTGCCTACCCCGGGATCTCCAATGAGGACAGGATTGTTTTTGGTTTTTCGAGATAACACTTGTACCACGCGTCGGATTTCCTCATCTCGGCCAATGACGGGGTCCAGTTTTTGTTCTCGCGCAAGTTCCGTTAAATCTCGGGTATATTTTTTGAGGGCTTGATATTTTTCTTCTGGGCTCACATCGACGATACGGCTTGAACCTCTGACAGAATCTAAAATTTTTAATATGTTTTCGATGTTGACCCCTTCTTCCATTAAAATGCGATAAGAAGGGGTATTGGGAATTTTTGAAAGCCCCATGAGCAAATGCTCAACGCTCACAAATTCATCTTTTAATTTTTTGGCTTCTTCAAAAGCAGTGTCCAAAATCTCTTTTAACGATCTTGATAAATAAGGTTCTGCCGTTACCCCTCGAACTTGAGGAAAAGTATCCAGCACTTCTTTTAGAGCCTCTTGAATTCGTTCCAGATTTCCCTCACATTTTTTGATCAGCATTGGGGCGATGGTGTCTGGAGTTTCTAAAATGCCTAAACAAAGATGCTCTGGCTGAATTTCTTGGTGGTTTCGGTCGTCAGCAAGTTTTTGCGCACAAACGAGTGCTTCTTGGGATTTCAGAGTTAGTCGATCCAGTCTCATCTTATTAATATGAGGCTTAAAAATAAACAGTCAATGGGGATGGGGCTAATGCCGCCACAGGTTGGCAGATGCAAAATTTCAAGTGTCTTTAAGGGTTAGTCTCTTGCTCTTTGATTGCAATAGCATCCTAAGGCCTCTTTATTTTACAAGTTCTTGAACATATTGGTGAAGCGCTTTTACGGTAGTCAAGTCCAAAGCCTCCAAGCCCGTTGGCGTTAAGTGAGGTGAATTCTTTTTGGAGGCAAGGTCGATAAAAGCATTGGGCGATGTAGAAACGTTTTTTGCCAAAAGCGGTGGAGTCTCGTACGGGATACTTCGGCGCTGGAGCCTTGTTTTGAAATTTTTAAGTGTGGTTTTTCCTTCGCCCACAACGCCATGGCAGGCCAAACATTTAAGGGCATATACTTTAGCGCCGAGTGGATGTTGTAGGGCGACGGATTCTAATCTTTGAGATCTTTGTTTCAGGACTTCTGTGGAAAGGGATGAGCGATCCATGGGGCGTGCCATTTCATTTAAAATTTGAGAAAGTCTTGGAAGATTTATTTTTTGAATTTGTTCATCCGATGTTTTAAGGTTCGTCTCCACTTGTTGTTGCTTTGCCTTTCGCAGTCTCATTTTAGAGCCGAGTATTTCATTGATCCAAATAATCCCTGCTAAGAGAATGCCAACACCAATCGTGACCGTGAAAATGTTCAAGAACGTTTTCATAGTTGGTGAAACTCCAAAGATTCTTTAAGGTGGGGATCGCAAACCGGCACATAGGCATGGTGTTTCCATCGAAAGGTAATGACCAAACCAATAAGACTGAGTACCCAAAAAAAGGCAACGACTTCTAACCACCCCAAAGGGACTTCTTTGGGGCTAAGGTTTGGCATGATGAGCCAAAAAAGATCTACGTAGTGCATGATGAGAAGCCACAGGGCTGAAAATCCCAAAATCCAACGATTTCGTTTCGCATGTCGAGACATAAAGAAAAAGAATGGCAGGATGAAGTGTCCTGCGATCAGCAGCATTGAAACCATGGGCCAAGCACTTTGGTTTCGGTCGGCATAGAAAACGGTTTCTTCGGGGATATTGCCGTACCACATCAACATAAACTGCGAAAAGGCAATATACGCCCAAAAAATATTGATGGCATACAGCAATTTTCCAAGGTCATGGAAGTGATGCTCTGTTACTTCTGTGAGATGCCCTTTAGACTGAAACCAGCGAATGGCTAAAATGGTGGAGGCCAAGATGGCAACAAACGTTCCTGAAAAATAATACACACCGTAAATGGTACTAAACCATTGGGCTTTGAGTGTCATCATCCAATCGATGGCAGCAAACGTGATCGTAAAACCAAAGAGCACAAGTCCCACCGCAGACCATTGAAACATGCGCTGATGTGCATGGGCCGTAGGGTGGGTGTCCTCATGAAGCGAGGGCTGAATAACTTTTCGATAGAGCAAAATCCAAATAAAGAAATAAAGGATTGTTCGTAGAATAAAAAACGTGTTGTTCAGATAAAGGGCTTTATGGCTTAAAAGTTTATCGTGTTGAACCAAAACTTCTTGAGACCACGGGTAAAGTTGATTCAAAGCCATGAAGAGCGCAATGGCCAACCCCAGCCCCACCATGACCAAATAAGAAAAAGTTTCTGGGATCCGACGGATGAGAACGCTCCATCTGCTGCTGGTGACATGCCAGAGCATGGTTAAAAAAAGGCCACCCAGTCCTAAGCTCATGAGGAAGCAAAATGAAAGTAAATAATTGAAAGAAACGCGTTTTGCATCAATTCCAAGCCCTACCAAAAGACAGAGGGAAGAAAGGATGAAGACAAAACCTATTTTTTTTTGAACCGAGGATACTTGGTTTTTTTCAAGACGATAGGACATGCTATTGTTTTTCCTCTTTGGGTAATTTTTGCAGTGCGCGAATATACAAAATGACAGCCCAGCGGTCAAAAGGCTCAATTTGAAGATCGTAAGCAGGCATGGTGTTTTGTCCAGTGGTGATGACATGAAAAATTCTTCCGTCTTTCCAAGATTGGACGCGCATAGAAAGCAGAGAGGGTGGGGGGACGAACCCTTTTTGCACCACAGGGCCAAACCCGGTGCCATTCGATGCATGACATGGCAAACAAAAAACATTGTACACAAATTGTCCTCGGTTCAGAATGTCTCTGGAGGATTGCAGTGGATTCTTGAGTTTCAGTTCTGCTTCCTCTGCCGTATACGTGTAAAAAACTTCATTTCGGGCTACCGTGTCTTTCACAGGAGCTCGGGGCCGTTCGCTTAGAGAATTAACTCTCTTTTGATTGTCCATATCGGGGATGATCTGAAGGGGGGGCTCTGTACGTTTACAGGAGGTGAGCATCAGCAAAAAGCCTCCGAATATAAAAGAAGCATATTGAAAGTGCTTCATCTTTTTTCGGCTCCCAACCATCGAATATCTAGCCCATGATGTTGTTCAAAAATTTCTGAAAGTACTTTTTGTTCAAATTTCGGATCATGCTTATCCACAATGATCATGAATTGATCGTTCGTTGAACGCTGGGCCGAAAGGTCCTCTTCCAATGGAGAAGAAAATTTGGGAAGGCGACAAAAGAAAAACAAAGCCCCCAAGGTACCAAAAGCACACAGCAAAATGCCAACTTCAAAAGTAATCGGAATGAATGCTGGCCATGAAAAGAAAGGTTTTCCAGCAACGATCAGCGGCCAGTCGATAGCAGAAGTCCAGCCTTGTAAGGAAATACCTGCCACGGCCCCCAACAGGCCAAACAATAATGCGATCCAAGGAATGTGAGAAGAACCAATGCCCATGGCTTCATCGAGGCCATGCAAGGGGTAGGGCGTGTGGACGTCAAATTTACGAATTCCCAGGCGGTGAATTTTTCGACTGGCACGAACGACTTCATTCGGAGAAATAAAATTTGCAGCAAAATGGCTAGACATCGTCTACTTCTCCAGTAGGGTGGGCATGCTTCATAATGCCTTTAACTTCTCCAATCGAAATTGCAGGAAGGACTCGGATGAATAATAAATAAAGCGTAAAGAATAATCCTAAGGTCCCTGTAAAAATAAGAATATCAAAAATGGTTGGATAATAATTTCCCCAGGCACTGGGCAAAAAATCTCGGGTAAGGGAAGTGACAATAATGACAAATCTTTCAAACCACATGCCAATCGTTACCAGGATTGAAACGATGAACATCACGATGAGATTTCGTCTTAATTTTTTGGACCAAAACACTTGAACCGAAAGCACATTGCAAAATACCATAAGCCAATAGATCCAACCATAATCTCCAGTTAAGCGATTTCGGAATGCATACATTTCGTAAATATTGCCGCTGTACCAAGCGGTAAAGAGTTCTACGAAATAGGCATAGCCAACGATCATTCCGGTGACGAGGAGAATCTTGTTCATGTTTTCTAAGTGAGAAACTGTAATGAGGTCTTCCCAGTGAAATAATCTTCGAGTCAGAATTAACAAAATTTCCACCATCGCAAATCCACCAAAGATAGCGCCTGCCACAAAATAAGGAGGGAAAATTGTGGTGTGCCACCCAGGAATCACAGAAACGGCAAAATCGAAACTGACGATCGAATGGACAGAAAGAACCAAGGGCGTGGAAATGGCTGCAAAGATCAAATAAGCAGATTCATAATGTTTCCACTGACGTTGGGAGCTTCGCCATCCTAAACTTAAAACAGAATAAATGATTTTTTTAATGGGGTGTTGTGTACGATCACGGAGCGTGGCCAAGTCTGGAATGAGTCCCAAATACCAAAATAAGATGGAGACCAGCATGTAGGTAGAAACCGCAAAGACATCCCATAACAAAGGAGATCTGAAATTAACCCAAAGGTTCATTTGATTGGGGATCGGAAACAGCCAAAAGGCAAGCCATGCTCTCCCCACGTGAATTAAGGGAAAAATACCAGCGCACATGACAGCAAAAATGGTCATCGCTTCTGCGGCGCGGTTAATTGCCGTTCGCCATTTTTGACGAAATAAAAACAAAATGGCTGAAATCAACGTTCCGGCATGGCCAATTCCAATCCAAAATACAAAATTGACAATGTCGAATCCCCACATGGCGGGGTGGTTGTTTCCCCAAACCCCGATGCCATTGTAAATAGTCCATCCGATGCAACCAAATCCAATGGTTGCCAAAAGGCTTGTGAACACAATGGCGATCCACCAAGGTTTCGAAGGAAAACGCTCTAAAGGAGACGAGACCAAATCGGTAATGTCCGATCGACTCTTTGTCCCTAAAATTAATTCTTCTTGGGCAAGGGCAGATGCGGAGTGCATTAAGCGTGTTCTCCTTCTAAATTTTTTAACAGAGGGTGTGGGTTGCGTATTTTTGCCAAGTAAGTAATCGACGGTTTGGTGTCGTACTCTTCAAGAACATGATACCCGCGAGATTGTTTTGAGAGTTTGGATACTTGAGAATGGGGATCATTTAAATCTCCGAATACAATGGCTTGAGAAGGGCAAGATTGTTGGCAAGCTGTGACCATTTTTCCATCTGGAACGCGATCGTTCCCTTTTAGTTTTTCATCTATTTTGACGTCATTAATGCGGTGGACACAAAAAGTACATTTTTCCATAATCCCACGCATTCTAACCGTGACCGAGGGATTTTTTCCAAGTTCCTGCGGATGTTCTAGGTCTGCATTGAAATCAAAGAAATTAAATCGGCGGACCTTATAAGGACAGTTGTTGGAGCAATATCGTGTTCCCACACAGCGATTGTACGTCATTTCATTGAGTCCCTCTTCACTGTGGGTGGTTGCAAGCACCGGACAAACAGACTCACAGGGGGCATTTTCACAATGTTGACAGAGCATGGGTTGTGAAACAACGCGAGGATTGTCTTTGTGGCCTTCATAATATCGGTCTAATCTAAGCCAATGCATTTCTCTTCCTTTGAGCACTTGTTTTTTACCGACGATAGGGACATTGTTTTCAACATCGCAGGCCACGACACAGCCGCTACACCCAATGCAAGCATTGAGGTCAATGGTCATCCCCCATCGATGACCGGCATAGACATGCTCTTCGTATAAACTTTGAAGGGGCGGATGAGCATGTTGTGCAAAGTCTGGATGCTTTTTAAATTCTTCAAGTGTGGCTTCCAATACCAGTGGCCTTCCTGCCATCGAATCATGTCCCTGGGTGCCGGCAATTCTGTGCGTTCCTCTTAATTTTTTGAATTCCAGCGCCGTAAAATACAATTGGGGCCCAAGGGTAAAAATATTGCTTCCTACATTTTTGGCGATTTCACTTCCGGCGGTGCGTCCATATCCCATCGTGGTGGTGATGACACCTTCTGCAAGGCCGGGTTGAATAAAAACAGGAAGTTCTACAGCACCAGAAGCGCTACGGAGTTCCAGTTTGTTTTCTTGGCGCAGTCCAAATTTTTCTGCGGTCTTAGGGCTCATGGCCAGGACATTATCCCAGGTTACTTTGGTGACTGGATCTGGCAATTCTTGAAGCCAGCCATTAGGGGCAAAGCGACCATCATAGGTTGAAAAGCTGGGCTGAATCATGAGTTCCAAGCCTTGGGATGCTTTTTCAGAGGTTTGGAAACAATTTTTCAAAATGGCGTCCTGAAACACAAAACTTTGTGGTTGAGTAGGAGGAAGCAATACAACCCCTGCTCTCAAAGCTTCCTGCCAGAAAACGTCAAATGAAGCAACACTTTGAAGGTTGCTATAGACATGCTGTTCCCACTGGTCTCTAAGATGATCATGCCAATCGCCTTTTTGAAGCCAGTTTAACAGAATATCTCCCGTAAGCTTGCTGTCATGGAGAGGCTGAATGGTTGGCTGAATGAGACTCAAGAGCCCTGTTTCTGGTTCTGCGTCCCCCCAGGATTCCAATGCATGGGAAAGAGGGGCTACATACGTCGAAATCTTCGCGGTTTCATCCTCGAACAAACACAGACGAATCGTGTGTGGAATTTTTTTAATGTGGTTTTCATATTCTGAATTTAAATAATACACCGGATTGCCACCGATGGTGATGAAGACATCAATTTGGTCAGATTTTAATTCTTGGAGTAAGGGTTCAATGCTGCCAAATCCATTATCGTAAGATGCTTGAAAAACGCGTTGATCGATGACGGTGCCATAGGCCTTGAGGAGCGAATTTAAATAATGCCCCACACATTGAAGTTCTTTTGATTCTTGTTCTCCTACCCAAATGAGCGAGCTTCCCATGTTTTGGGTGACGTCCGACGCAATGGCCATCAAAAACTGTTTTTCAAAGGATGTTGCAGGATCGGTAACTTTGTTTAAGACCTCTTTTGCGGCTCGGCTTGTGGGTACCTGAAACTCTTGAACTAAAATTTTAGCCAACGAAAGCGCTGTTTTAAGTAACTCTGAAGGTTTTTTGGAAAGTCTATGATCGGCATTGGCACCTGTTAATGAAAAACCACTTTCAATGACATAGAGTCGGTTCATGGGGTGATCTGAACTTAATTTTCGGTTTTGGGTCCAATTTCTAGCATGCGTTAAGGCATCTGCTGTCGGTCCCAAGAAATCTTGATTCAGGGAGACAATAATATTTGCCTTGTCTAAGTGAACGATAGGGATGTGCGTGTGTCCGAAAGAGGCCTGATGAGCTGCACGTACCCTTTCTTGAGAAAGGGGCTCAAATTCAAACCATTGGACGCCATACGCTTTTTCAAACTTTGCATATAAATTTCTGAGGGTAGGGCTTGTTGTGGTTTCCGTTAGTAAACGAATCTTCTTTTTTTGCCGGCGAGCTTCGGATAGGAATGTTCCGGTTTCAGTGAGCCATTGTTTCCAGTCGGTTGGGTTTCCTTGAATGGTGGGGTCTCGTTTCCGTTGGGGATCGTACAATTCATAAAGAGACGCTTGTGCAAACGCACTGCTTGCCCCCTGGCTTCTGGGATGATCTGGATTGCCTTCAATTTTAACGGGTCTGCCCTCAATCGTTTTTACCAAAATACCTTGAGCCTGATTATTGATGGCGAACGTAGAAGCATAATAAACCGCTTTTCCAGGGACGATGGCTTTGGGTTGTTTGACATAAGGAATGATTTTTTGGAGCGGACGTCGGCAGCTTGCAGACATGAGCGCCATGGAGGCTCCCAAAAGTTTCATAAAACTTCTTCGGCTAAGATTAAAATCTGTATCATTCATTTCTGAAATAGGGTGCAGGGCAGAAGATGTTTCAGGGCGAGAGACCGTCACCGTTTCAGGAATTTTCCAATAGGTTTTAGATTTTTTTTCCATTTAAAGTAACCTTCTTAATAGTGGCAGCTGGAACAATTTGTCGATCCTTTTTTTCGTTGATGTTCTTGAACCCAGGGTGTTCCCTGATGTTTTTTTAAACCGCCTTTGATTTCTTCATAAAATGTTTCGTCTTTCGAGGCACGTTCGATGACGTCTTCCAGTCGCGATGGCTGGGTCAGTATATTTTTCTTTCGATGACAGTCCAAACACCATCCCATGCTTAAGGGTTTTTCTTGTCGGATGACGTCCATTTGATCAACGGGGCCATGACACTCAAAACAGGAAACACCCGCTTGAATGTGAACCTGGTGCTTAAATTGCACAAAATCAGAAAGTTTATGAACCCGAATCCATTCAATGGGTTTATTTGCTTCAAAACTTTGAATCACTTTTTTGATTTCGGGGCTATCGCGTTTGACCACCGAATGGCAATTCATACAAACCTGGGTGGGGGGGACGGTGGCGGTAGCTGTTTTTTCGGCAGCACTGTGACAATAAAAACAAGAAATTTTTAAATCACCGCTATGAAGTCGGTGTGAAAATGCAATCGGCTGTTGTGGTCTATAGCCAGTGTCTGTGAATTGATTGGAATAAAAAACCACGTAGCCCAACATCAATCCAACCAGTGCACCTGCGATGACCAACGGGACCACAACTTTTATGAGAAGGCGATCCAGTTTTTTCCCCAGTGTGGACATTCGTCAAGGTGTAGCTGTTTGACTTTTTTTTGTCAAAAAAAAAGTTCAGTTTTGATAAAAAATGGACGATAAGATACGAGAGATGTCCCAGCCAAAACCAAAGAGCAATGTATTGAAAAAGTCTATTTCAGGCAGGCTGTTCAAAAAGGCTCAGATGCTAGGCGCCCGAGGAGGCGCGACTGAGGCGTACTTGATCAGTACGTCGAAGGAGAGCCGACGAGGGCAACAACGCAGATGAGTCTTTTTCAACAGCCTGCGAGTGTTGCGTTTTTACTGACGGGGGGTGGTGCACGGACCGCCTATCAACTGGGGGTTCTCAAATACATCTTTTCAGAATTGCGGATTCATCCAGAATCACCCATTTTTGTGGGGACGTCCGCAGGAGCGATCAATTGTTATCACATGACGTTTAAAGCCCATGAAGGGTGGGATATCGCTATTGAGCGTCTTTGTGATGTTTGGACAAACTTGACGGTGGATCATGTTTATCGCACCGACCCCTGGCATATTTTAAAAGGAGCTGGGAATTTTTTATTTAACTTTACGGTGGGCCGATTTATCAGAAAGCGCCATGTGGAATCCTTGTTGGACACAACGCCTTTGTATCTATTACTGAGGAAGCATGCGCAGGAAGATCATTATCATTTACATGAAAATATTCAAAAAGGCATTGTTCGCGCCTTAGGTGTAACCGCCATGCAATATGGTACTGGAAAAACCATTACGTTTTTTGAGGATAGTCCTCATTCTGGCATTCCTGAATGGCAGAGAGGACGAAGAGAAGGAAAGCGCACCCGATTGCGATTGAAACATGTCATGGCCTCGGCCGCCATTCCGCTTATTTTCCCCTCTGTCAAATTAGAAAATTGTTATTATGGGGATGGCTCGATCCGCATGAGTGCACCGCTTTCTTCTGCGATTGCATTGGGGGCTACCAAGATTTTTACGATTAACTTAAATCGGGGATCCATGGCGGAATTAAAGCCCATTGAAACCTATCCATCGATTTCGCAAATTGGAGGGATGCTGTATAACACCATATTTTTAGATTCACTTGATTTTGATTTAAGAATCTTAAATCGGATGAATGACATGATCGATCGAATGCCTTCTGTGGATCCAGCGTTACGCAAGGTGGAGTCCTTCATTATGCGCCCTTCTCAGGATTTGGGGCTTTTGGCATTGCCTTTTCGTAAAAATATTCCGAGTGCCTTACAATTTTTGGTAAAAGGGTTGGGGCCTACCGATCGAAGTGGTGCGGACTTTTTAAGTTATATTTTATTTTCGGGGGATTATATTCGTGCGTTGATAGATATCGGCTATCGAGATGCCGAAAAAAGAAAGCAAGAAATTTTAAACTTCTTTTCGACTGGATAAAAAATCTTTGGCAAATTCACTTTTGGGTTGATGCGCCAGTTCTTGGGGCGTTCCGAGTTGGTCAATTCGACCTTGATTCATGAGGACCACCTTATCCGACATCCATAAGGCCTCTTGTTGATCATGGGTGACGTAGACGGTTGTGATCTTAAGGCGCTGTTGAAGGTCTCTGAGCTCACGACACATGGCTTTGCGAAGTTTGGCATCTAAATTGCTGAGGGGTTCATCTAAGAGGAGTACTTCTGGTTTTCGGATGAGGGCTCTTGCCAACGCCACGCGCTGTTGTTGCCCACCGGAGAGCTCATGAGGGTAGCGGTGTTCCAGCCCACTCAGATGAACCAGTGCCAAGAACGTTTGGACGGTCTCCTGAATGTGTTGTTTGGAATGCTTTTGAATCTTTAAGGGGTACGCCACATTTTGAAAAACCGTCATGTGGGGCCACAGCGCATAGGATTGAAAGACCATTCCCATATTTCGTTTTTCGGGAGGCGTATAAATTTTTTGATTTAAATCAAAGACAACTTGATCGCCGATGAGCATTTTTCCGCCCGAAGGCTCGCAAAGTCCTGCGATGAGTCGTAAGGTCGTGGTTTTGCCACAGCCAGATGGCCCCAAGAGCGAAACGAACATGCCTTCCGAAATAACCAAATTACTTTTATGAAGTGCAATCGTGCCATGATAAACTTTCGTAATTTCGTGAAGTTCAATTCTAGACACCGTATTTTCCTTGGGTTGCAACTTTAACCATAAAGTTGGCGGTTAAAATGACGGCTACCATGAGCGTTGCTAGGACAGCGGCCGATTGAGGATCGTCGTAGCTTTGTAAGTTGTAGAGGAGGGTTCCCAATGTTTCCGTCGATGGACCGACCAATAAAATGGACATGGTGAGCTCTCCAAAGGTGGGAATAAAAACAAGAAAGAAACTGGCGATCAATACGGGTTTTAACAAAGGGATCAGAATGGTTTGAAAGACTTTCAATGGTTTGGCGCCAGATAAAGAGGCCGCTTCTTCCAGTGAAGGGGAAATTTGTTGAAGCGCAGAAGAAATATTCTGCGTTGCAAACGAAAGATATTTAATGGTGTAAGCCACGAGGAGCATCCAGGCCGTATTGTAAAGATTCAATCCGCCCAAGCCAGAAAAGAAAATAATGAGCGCAATGGCCAGTACACTGCAGGGAGTGATGAAAGGCAAGGTGGCCAAAAAATCAAGACCATACCGAAACTTAAAAGAAGTTCTGACCTTGATGTAAGATAGCGGCAGACCTAAAAAGAGGGCAAAGCTTGCGGCCAACAGCGCAAAATAAAAACTGTTTAAAAAAGCTTTTTGAGTGTTCGGGAGTGTCCATAAAACGTAGGTATATTTTTGTAAGCTTAGATTGGAAAATGAAATGGGATCTCCGTATATTTTTAAAAAAGAAGAAAGGATGACCGTTGCTAACGGGAGTCCGATGCATAAGATCCAAAAGATTGAAAGACCTCCAAGCGTCACCCCTTTTAATTTTTTTAAGGGGAGGGCGCTGCGATGACTGTATTTCCCACTGACCGTTGTATAACGAGATTTTCGCAAATAAAGGTGGCTCATGCCCAATCCCACGATTCCTGTGATCATGAGTAAAATGGAAAGTGTTATGGCTTGATCCATGCCATCTCCATATCCCAACATCAACGTATAAATTTTGGTTGTAAGGACAAAAATTCTTTTGGGCATGGCAAGGAGTGCCGGAACGCCAAAGGCGGCAGCAGTGGCCATGGTGACCAAGATCAATCCCTGGAGCAAGGCGGGTGAGATTAAGGGTAAGGTGATCTTTTGAAATGTTTGCCAACGCGAGGCCCCGGATAGCAGAGAGGCTTCTTCCAGCGAGGGGTCTATATTTTCGAGTGCAGCATGACAGGATAAAAATACAAAACTATAAAAAAAAAGCCCCAAAACCCAAGCGGTCCCCCAAAGGGAATAAATATTCAAAGGAGCGTGATCTAAGTGAAATAGGGACATGAGCCAAAGGTTTAAATTTCCAGAAGTCGGATTGAGAAGTTTAATCCAAGCCATGGCTCCAATATAGGAAGGGATGATGTAAGGAATTGAAAACAACGTTTTCCAAAGTGTTTTTCGAGGCAGGTCCGTTCGGCTGAGAAGCCAAGCCAAGGGAAGACCGATGATCAGGGTTAGCGCGCAGGTCGCAAGACATAAATACAGGGTATAAAGCGCGGAGGTCCAAATGGAACGCTGTTGCCAAAATTCAGTTGAAATACCCGCGGTCTTTGAAAGCAATCCTTTCAAGAAGAGGACCCCCAGAGGCAGTCCTGAAAAATAAATTAAAAGAAATGAAATCAGCGTCATCCAACCCAGATTTGTCAACACCCTGCTAGTCATACATCAGTTTTGAAAAGGTCTCTTTGATTTTTTGATGATCTTTCAGGGTGCGCTCTGAGAATGACTGATTCCATGGAAGCGCTGTTTTTAAGACAAATCCAAATGTTTTAGCCCCCACCGGTGGCGGTAACATGGGGTTAGCGGCATACATAAAAGATTTGACCATCCATTGTTGTCCTGCTTCCGAGAAAAAATAATCTACGATTTTTTGACACACTTCGGGGTATGGAGTGCGTTTAAAAATAGCGATGGGGCTTGGAACCAAAATGGCGCCGTCTTCAGGATAGATGGCTTCCAGAGGGCTCCCTTGAGATTTGGCTTGGAGAATATTTTCCAATAAGATAATGCCAATTGGAAATTCTTTGGCCTCTAGTTTTTGACGGACCGTAGAGTTTCCTCCTGCAGGGACCACCTGGTTTTCTCTTAATTTCTTAAAAAAATCCCACCCATATTTTTCAACCAGTGTCGCGACAGCCGTAAACGTAGTGCCTGATTCTAAGGGGGATCCCATGACCACTTTGCCTTTCCACTTAGGCTCCGTGAGCTCTTTAAATGTTTTGGGAATTTGATGAGGGCCCAGCATCGATTGATGATAGGCCATCACCACAACGGGAACACGTAGGGTGGCAAAGGCATGGTCATAATCTTTGAGAGACTCTGGAACATTTTGAGCATTCACCGACGCATAAGCAAGTAAAAGGCCCTTGTGCTTGAGCTCCAAATAAAAAAAGGGGTCTGATGTCATGACGAGGTCTGCATTTAAATGGTTGGCGGCAAGTTCGGCTTGAATTTTGGCGCCTACTTTTTCACTGCCGGCAGAAAACCATTGAAGTTTATATTCTGGGAAATTTTTTTCAACGTCTGGTTTCATCTGCTCAACCATGTCTTTATAGATGGAGGTATAAATCCAGATCTCATTTTTCTTTTTGGAAAGACACGCGGGTAAGAAGAAAAGAACCAGTAAGCAAACGATTTTTTTCATAGGTTCAAAAATTAACAAAAATTTTAAAAGGTAGGCAAGAAGTATCCTTGAGGGTTAAAAGACGGAGTTGTGTAAAAAACGCTCTTTGGTTTACATATTATATTATGTAATTTCTGTAAGTTGGGTATTTTTCCCAACTTTGCCCACAGGGAGCATTTTAAGTTACTGGAAAAGCCTCTGGATGATTTCAGGGGTCAGTTCGGTGGCAGAAGTCAGGACCCAATCTGCCAAAGAATGATCTTGTTCGACCGTGGGGCCACAGGGAATGGCAATGCATTTCATCCCGGCGGCTTTGGCAGCTTGTTCGCCATGAACGCTGTCTTCAATGACCAACATATTTTTGGGGGGGATCCCAAGTTTTTCAGCGCATTTTAAATAAATGTCAGGGGCGGGCTTTCCACAAACGACATCGTCGGCGCAGACATAAAATTGGATCCATTTTTTTAAATTTAAAATTTGAGCAATAAATTCTGTTACCCCTCTGGAAGCTGCCGTGCCAATGGCTAGTGGAATGTGGTGTTCTTGGAGGTATTGAAAAAAATCGATAATGCCCGGCAAGGGTTTGGCTTCGTGTTTAAAAATTTCAATGTACAGATGGGTCCGTTTTGAAATGAGCTCTGAGAGGGGCGTTTGAAGATGTGGGTGTCTTGCTTTTAAATTATTAAAAACATAAATATCGGTGGTCCCTAAAAAATGACGGTCATCTTCTTTCGTGTATTCAATGTTGTAATCCTCCTTCAGCAGCCGCTTAAACGATAAAAAATGGTAATGTTCGGAATTGACAATAATGCCATCGAGGTCAGAAATCACCGCTTGGAGAGACATAAGTTTTAAAGCGTAGCATAAGTTAGAAGTGGGTTTAAATAAAAAATGGCCTCTTTTGTAGAGATACCGCGGAAAAGAGGGGGCTATCTTTTTGAAATAAAATAGATTAATAT
>JACQJD010000013.1 GCA_016198185.1 Deltaproteobacteria bacterium | reverse complement strand
TTCTTAAAGGGGCCAAAATATTTTTTAAATAGATTCCTTTTTGAAAGAAGGAGAGAGATTTAAAATAATCTCGTTGGTATATTAAAATTTCGTCGATGTTTGGATTGTTTTTTAAAATTTCGAATGTTCGTGAACCAATGAGATACGTTACATGAGCTTTGGGATACATGGATTTGACGGTATGAATTAAAGGCGTTGAAAATAAAACATCCCCAATGCCATAGGGGTTAACGATGAGAATATTAAGAGAGTTGTTGGATGGCATGGATAACACTTTCAACGTTCATTGCTTTTAAGCAATCGAAATTTATTTGACAATGGTCTGCAAGACAAGGGGTACAGCCAATATTTTTTTGAAGGGTCATGGTCTTTTCTGAAAGGGGCGCCCAACGCTCCGGGCCTAGTCCTGCCAATGTTCTTCCAAAAATAACAAGGGTGGGTGTGCCAAGTGCAGCTGCCATATGTACGGGGCCAGTATCTGCAGAGATAAATACGGTGGTCTTTTGAAGCAGAGCCCCCAACTGTTTCAAGTTGAGTGTTTCAGCCAAATTGAGATGAGGCAGAGAAAGAAATTGTGAAACACGGTTGCAGGTGTCTGGGTTGCCAATCAGGATGATAGGCATCTTTTTTTTCGTTAAAAACCAATGGGCCAAAGAGGCAAAAGATGGGGCAGGCCAAATTTTTGAAGGACTGCTGGCCGACACATTCAAAACAGCAAAAGGTCCCCCAATCGAATTTTTGATGAGCAGCGTATCGACAAATGCTTGGGCAGCTATTGGAACATGGAAATACAGTTTTCGAGAATGCCGAGGAGGAATTTCCAGAAATTGTAAAAGGTCTTCATTGTAAAAAGCTTCAGATTTTTTACCTTCCCCTTTGAGGTTTTTTAAAGTGTGTGTGAGAAAAAAACTTCCTTTTTTTCGAGAGTGGTATCCGATGCGCATGGGGATACGAGCCAAATAGGTGAGAAAATGATTTCGAAAAGAGGGATTTAATACAATCGCCACGTCAAAGTGTTTTTGTTTTAAATGTTGACTGAATTTGAGGCTGGATGGCCAAGAACGGTTTTCTCCATATTTGTCGTAGACAAGGACTTCATTGAGATGGGGGTGATCGCAAACAATTTCGTAGGTTTTCGGTTGAACCATCATGGCAAGATGTGCCTCTGGAAAGTGGGTTCTTAAAATCTCAATGCAGGGTGTGGTCAAAACAACATCTCCGATGCGGTCCGTTCGGATGAGAAGAATCTTTTTCACGTTATTTTCTCCAGATTAGAAATTTCTTCAAAAACGATTTCCGGGGTTAAGCGGAGAAGATCGCCCGATGTTTCATAGATCACTTTAGAATGGGGGTGGCGTGGGCCATTCAACGTTGGAGAGGTTGGCCCATACAAGGCAATGACACGTGCTCCCAGTGCACTTGCCAAATGCATCGGTCCGGTATCGCCAGCAATGATATAGTGGGCATTGAGAAAGATTGCAGCAAGTTGCGATAAAGAAGTTCTTCCTGTTAAATCCACGACAGCCCCCTTCAGATATTTTTGAATCTCTCTTGCCAAATATTTTTCGTGATGACTCCCAGAAATGACAATTTCGTAAGGGTGAAGTTTTTGCAACCGTGTGCCCAGTTTTGCAAAATAGGTGGTTGGCCAGCGTTTGGGTTTCCAATTGGAACCCGGGTGAAAGACGATATACGGTTTTTTTACAGAATCCATCGGGGTGAACTTCGAAGCAGGAGATTGATACACATAAGTGGCATGGGGCGTTAAAATTCCCAGTTCATGTAAAAGATAAAGCCAATGATCCATTTTATGATGTGAAGAGATCGGTTCTGAAATGGCCCGTGTGAGGAGGCAAGTGCGGTGGTTGGTTGCATAGCCCCATCTTTCTCGAATGTTGGCCCACTGGAAAAGCCGGGCTCTCGTTTTAGAGCGATGAAAAAGAATTCCCAAGTCCCAGTTTTTTTGTCGCAAATGAAAAAGCAGTTTTATTTTTTCAAATAAAGATCGATCATCTAACGCAATAATTTCATCCAGGTAAGATTGTCCCTGTAAGAGTTCTTGAAAGCGTTGTGGAACAATGCAAGCCAGATGGGCTTTGGGAAAATGAGATTTTAATGCGGCCAATGCAGGTGTGATGAATAAGATATCCCCTAACCAATTAGGTGCAAACACCACAAGGGTTCGAACGTTATGACGATAAAACGTGTTCATAAATATCATGTGTTTTTTGAGCCATATGAAGATGGCTAAAATGGTGAGTGACATCCAGTCGTGCTTGTGCTGCCAGTTTATTTTTAAACTCTGTGTGTGTGAGAATGTGATGAAGGGTGGCCGCCATTTGAGAGGGGGTGGCCTTTTTTAACAGAATGCCATTTTGTTCATGTGAAATAAATTCTTCCAGCCCCCCTTTTTGAGTCGAAATAGCAACACAGGTTTGCATCGACATGGCTTCCAAAGCAGATAATCCAAACCCTTCTGGTCCCTGATGATGGGTGACAAAAATATCCATGATTGCATAAGCCAATCTGGGATCTTTTTGGGGGGGGATTAATATGACAGAGTTTTGCAAATTTTTTTCTTTGATTTTAGCTTCAATGGCATGCTTTTGGTGTCCTTCTCCTACCATCACAAGCTGAAGAGGGTGATGGTATTTCGTCAGAAGTTCTTCCAATATATCGATCATCAAAAGGTGACCTTTTTCTGGAGCCAATCTTGCAACAATGCCAAGACAAATTCGATGATCAAGGTTAAATTTTTGTTTAAAAGCTTCTCGGTCTTCGTTTGAAAACGGGTGGGGACTAAAATAGTCCGTATCAATTCCATGTAAAACGGTACTGATCTTATGGGGTTGGTAATGAAGCCTGATATCGTGTTCCACTTCTTGGGAATTGGCGATCGTATAATGTCCCAAGCAGGGGAACACACGTCTTCCCAAATGGTGATGGTAAAACCCATGAATGGTGGTGACATAAGGAATGCCACTGTTTTGAGAGAGCCAGTGTGCGAGCCATTGTGAAACCCGTGTGTGTGCATGAAGGATGTCCCAGTGATTTTCAGTGCATGCTTTTTTCAAAATTTTATAAGAACGAAGAACGTCAAGGCTGAGTTCACTTTTGGTTTTGAGTGGAATCGTTTGCAAAGAAATTTTTTCATTTAAAAAAAAATCGGTCAAGGCTCCAGAATGACTTGCGATCGTAGGTTCATCTCCCAAATGACGTAGTCCCTTACAGAGATTTAAAAGATAAGAAGTAATACCGCCGACGTTTAGATGAGAGGTGATATGTAAAATCTTCATAAGGTAGGCTGCATTTCTTTTAGCGTTTGAATGACGCGTGAAGGTTTGAGTTGAACCATACAGCTGTGATGCCAGCAGGTGGACCGATAGCAAGGGCCACAATCGGTTGCTTCCTGGAGCGTTCGTAAGTTGGGTGAGGGAGAACGATGTTTGGCAGCATCGGTTGGGCCAAACAATGCAAGCGTAGGTCTTTGAAATGCCGCGGCCAAGTGGCAAGCTGCAGAATCTGGCGAAATCACCAAAGCCGAGTGTTGAATGAGTGTTGAAAACTGTTGAAAATTGGTTTTTCCAAGAAGCGAGATGTGTGCAAAGGTTCGATGGGAAAGGATCTCATGTAAAAATGCTTGATCTTGATTTTCTCCAGAAAACACAATTTGAAATCCACGATCTTGTAAATAGGTACACACGTTTGCAATGTGTGGGGGATGCCATCTTTTGGTAGGCCAACTGGCACCAATGTGGATGAGGGCATAGGGCGTAGAGAAGTTTAATCCTTCTTGTTCACAGAGGTTTTTAAAAGGAGATTCATTTTCTGGACTTGGCCAGAATTCCAGAGATGGATCTTCCAGGGAAATCTCCAGCTCTTGTAAAATGCGAAATTGATGTTCGACAGGTGGCATCTTGGATGAATCCGTTGTTTCCGATAGAGCATGGGTCAACCAATATTTCCCATTTTTTCGAGCATACCCATATCGTTTTGGGATAGAGGCCAGGTAGGTAGCCCAATGGGTCCAAAAGGTATTTTGAAAATCAATGGAAAGATCGAAATGCTGTTCTTTCAATTTTTTGACCAATGAAGACCAATGAAATTTAAGATGTTTCTTGGGAAACGTCAGTGTTTCATTGAGGTACGGACAAAATTTCCAAATTTCTTTAAACCGAGGATCGCATAACAAGGTGATGTAAGCGTTTGGAAATTTTTTTCGAAGTGCCCGAACACTGGGGACGATTAACAGGTGGTCTCCGAGGGAAGAAAACTTGATGATGAGAATTTTTTGAGGGGTCAGCAATGTTTCATAGAGCTGAACTGTTTTTTGAAACATGACTTGATCGTCATAAAAAGATTCAACCTTTTTTCGTGCTGCGAGGATCCTGTTTTTTGATTCTTCAGGGTGGGTGAGCACTTCTTCGATGGCGGCTGCCAATTTTTCTGGATGATGAGGTGGCACGAGGATTCCTGTTTTGGGGTGTTCAACAATCTTGGAGATGCTTCCCACATCGGTGGCAATGACGCAAACACCCGATGCTTGGGCTTCCACAATAACCCGCCCAAAGGTTTCAGGATAGGTGGAGGCTAAAACCAAAATCTGCACTTCTTTTAAAATGTTGGACACATCCGACCGATGGCCTAAGAATTGAACTTCTGAGGATAAATTTAAGTCTAGGGTCCATTGTTTCAGTTGGGCTTCATAGGCGTCATCGGAGGTTGCCCCGACGATCAAAGCTTGAAAGAGAATATTTTTTTTCTTAAGCAAAGAGAGTGCGGTTAAAAAATCGCGATGACCTTTGATAGGGCTTAATCGGCCGATCATGGCTAACGTTGGGATCGTCGGAAAGCACGGGGCTCGAAATGGAAATTCTTCTAAGCGAACCCCTCTTTCGATGATGGAAATTTTAGGAGAAGGAATCCCAAACGTGTTTACAAAATAAGAACGAACGGTTTCGGTGGCCACAATGAAATGGTGAGCCCGAGTAATGATTCGACTAAAAAAATGAGGTCGATACATTCCATGCCCCGTGACGATCCAGAGACAGGGTTGTTTTCGAGTGGCAAGCCAGGCAATCCAGGCTGGAACGCGACTTCTCGTGTGAACGATGTCAATCCGATGGATTTTGATAAACCGACGTAATTTGAAACTGAGTTTTAAAATGGTCCAAGGATTTTTTCGATGAACGGGCCACTGGGAGTGAGCAATTTCTTTTTTCTGAAGATACGAAACGCCATGGCCACCATTGGACATGACCATAGATGTATGCCCCCTGTTTTTTAAATAAATCGCAAAATCAATCGTTCCACGTTCGACCCCGCCTTCGTTGAGTTCAGGAATGATTTGAAGAATTTTCATAAGATGGCCTCGATGGCTGTTCGCAGCGTCTTTTGTTCTTCGTTCAAGAGTGAAAAGTCTGTTGTCGTGGATATCGGTGCCATGAGTTCGTGAGGCGATCGAAGTTCAATCAGGCGATGGTGTTCTAAAGATCGCAAAAAAGTTTCGTGCTTTCGTGAGCGATGGGGCTGCGTTTGAAGGACCACCGGTTTTTTGCGTGCATACAAGGCTTCTGAAATCATGGAAATAGAATCTTGCGTAATCCAGACTTGAGAAGAAAGATAGAGCATGGCATGGATCAGATTGGGAATAGGGTTGGAGGAGGGATCGGTGATCAGCAATTTACATGCGGGAAGGCTGGATATGTTTTTTTCAAGTTCCGTACAAATGGGCAATGGCGTTCGTCTGGAAGTGGTGCAGAGTAATTGTACAGAATTTTGTTTAAGATACGTTTTTAAGTGTTTTAAAAAGAGAGCCATCCAAGAGACCGTGAGCGAAGTTTTGGAGGTAGATCCCCCGATCAAGATAGACACAATTGGCGCATCGGTGAGGGGATAATTTCGTTTTAGTTCCAAGGCGGCTTGTTCTGCTTGTTTTGGATCGAAGTGCGAAGGGGTTAATAAGGTTCGGATGGTATTGGCTCGGTTTTGAGAGATAACGTCATGGTTGGGAATGATTTGAAGATCGTATTGTGAAGCTCTTCCCCAGGTTGGTTTCATGAGGACAATATTTTTGGAAGATTTGAGTTTACGCAAAGCGATGTTTGGAGCGTTGAGAGAAGCACCAGCGGATATAATAAGATTTTCCGAGCCTTCTAGGGCTTCTTTAAAAGAAGAAGGTTTCAGTGCCAGCTTTAAAAGGAGCTTCAGAAATCGATGAGGCCAGGGGATGAGCATAAGACAGGAAAAAAAATATTCATGTATTTTAGAGGGATAGAGGATCTTAATTTCTCGGGTTTGTTCCAAGGCCATGAGTTTTGTGATTGCTTGGGATTGTTTCACATGGCCCGCTCGGCCATCACTTAAGATAAGGCATTCAATTTTTCTTGGATTTTTTGCCATACTTCTTCAACAGAAATAGCACGAATGTCATCTTTTGCAATGTAGCTGATAGGAGATGCGGTGCAAGCCGGGTGCCAAGGAAGCCATCGTTTGGGCGAAGACCCTTCTTGTCGTCCATAAAGAATGAGCATGGGTGTTTGGAACGCAGCGGCAATATGGACGGGGCCGCTGTCGTTTGAAAATAAAAAACGGCTGTGTTTTAAAAGAATGGCCAATTCTTTTAAGGTTAAACAACCACTGAGATCAAAAATGTTATGGAGCGCAAGTTCTTCTTGAAATTGTTTGACAATGCGAGGATGTTCTTCGGGGCCGCCTATTAAAATGCAAGGGCTGCTGGTGAACGATGTTAGTTTTTGTAAAATCGATTTAAAATTTTCGATCGGCCATTGTTTGGCGGGGTGGGTTGTAAAAGGGTGGATGAGGATGGGCCTTGTGATGTCATGTTTTTGAAGGAAGATTTTTTCTTCCGTCAGTGTTATGGGGATGACATACGAATCCGAATCTTCTTTAAGGCTTGCTTCCAGGAGGGCCACCAACGTTAAATTATTTGTAATTTCGTGATGTTCTTTTTTTTGTTCCGGGTGGGTGGCTTTGTGAGTCAATAAAAATCCCCATTTCTGATCCCAACCGACCCTGATGGGAATTTGAAGGAGAGCGGAAAACAGGTGAAAATACTTATGTGGATTTGAAATGACCACTGCATCGAAGTGTTGCTTGCGTAATTTCCAAAAAAAAGAAAACCAAATCCAAAAGTTTTTAGGTTTTAGGATGGGGTCGAATGGGATCAGGGTATCGATATCTGGATGTCCTTGAAGGAGCGCTTGCACTTGGGGATGGAGGAGGACCGTGATTTTTGCAGTTGGGAAGGATTGTCGCAGCGCATGAATGGCTGGCAAGTTCATTAAAAAATCCCCCATCCGATCGGTACGAATGTAAAGAATATGGTTTGGGTTCATAAGAAAAAACTTAATGACCTGGTTGAGCTTGTGCGAAAAGATCGATGATCGAATTCAATAAGACAATGAATTTAAAGATTTTAGGCACGGCGTCGCCCACCTCCAGCGGGTGGGCGCGCCTCAGCTCTCGGGGTGTTTGGTTTGAAGCTCGCGCTTCAAACACCGAGCCAAACACCCCTGCGAGATGGCCTTCAATCTTTAAATTCATTGTCTTTGTCATTTCTTCCTGTCTTTTCGCACAGGTTCAACCAGGTCATGAGGTGCGTTTCATTTCCCAGTATTTGGCATAGCTTATGACTTGATACAGAGCGGCGAACACGGCTACCGCAAAGCCCAGATATAACCCATCTTTGTATCCTTTTTTGAGAACGAAAGAGCGGAAGAACCGGTCAACGGCTCTCCAGTGGGCGTGCAGAAAAGAAATATTTCGTTGGGTCCGAACCCACTTTTTGGCTTCGAGGGTCGTTTGTTTATTGAGTTTATGTAAAAAATCTTCAAAGCTTTTATAGGAGTAATGGATCATATCATTTTTAAGAAGTCCGCTGGTTCCTTCTAAGAGCGGGAAGCAATGGACTTCATCCTCTCGATATTTAAATTTCCCCTTTTGAAACAATCTTAGTTGGCCGCTGGGGTACCACCCACCATGTTGGATCCACGTAGATCCAATAAAATTTCGTCTTGGGATTGAAAAAGCGGTGTAAGCCGTGGGCGCAAGGAGTGTGGTTTTAATTTCCTCTGCCAGTTCTGGGGTAACGCGTTCATCGGCATCCAGGCTTAAGATCCAGTTTTCATGGGCTTGGTCATAGCCAAAGTTACGGTGGCGGCCTTCATTTTCCATTTTTCGGGGGATAATTCTAGCTTCAAATTGGGCGGCGATCTCTCGGGTACGATCGGTGCTTTCGTCATCTAAGAGAATGATTTCTTTGGCCCAGGCAACCGACTTCAAGCAGTCTCCAATATTTTTTTCTTCATTTTTGGTTAAAATAACAACCGAGACAGGGGCTTTTGGCTGATGTTCAAGGTTCATGGGGTGGAATACTAATGAATTTTTAAAATTTTAGCAATCAATGCGCAGCGCTTGCCCAACTTTTTATAGAAGAAGCCGATATTCTCGAAAAGTGAGGGAAAGAGAACTCATTCATACGTGAAAAAAATCGTCTTAAGGTGGGCCTGGTAGATGAAGATTTATGACACACGTATGATAATTTTGCCCTCTGGGGAATGAAGGATAAACCACGCGGTCAACTTCCCCTGCGAGGAAGTTGCCGCTCAGCTCTCGGCCTCGCTCTTTTGCCCTACGGGCAAAAGCCATGCCCGCTCGGCCTGCGAGATGGGTTTATCCTTCATTCCCCAGAGGGCTATGTCATCTTTACATATCCATAAATCTTCATCTACCAGGCCCACCTTAAGATTTTTAAGAACGCACTGGTTTTTTCTAAAAATGGTGATATAGTTGCTTTCTTTTCAAAATCCTATGCGCGTTGTTAAAGTAATCTTTATTTTATTATTCATATCAGTTGCTGCCCATGCCGAGAATTATCCGCCCGAGCTTAAAGGTGCCTTCATCCAGGCGAAAAGTCGAATTTGCAAAGCCTTGCGTAACCCTGAAGTGATTCAGAATCCAGAACTTCAAGAACAAGTCGAGCTTACTCTGGAAGCCCTCTTAGAAACAGAGATTGTGTTTTATGAGAAGGATGATGGAACTGCTTCATTAATCCATTTGGGGGGGGCGCTCATTGAAGATCCACATACTTTGGCGGTGACCGCTTTTTTTGTTATGGTTTGGTTGCCGATCCCCATTTTTTATGTTGAACCCAAAATTTTTATTTTAAGCTCGAAAGTTTTGAAAACGCCTCAAGAATATCAAGCTGGAATTCTGATCCATGAAGCGATTCATGCGGCAGATCTTTTTGATGATGAAAAGGATGAAGAAATCCTAACGACAGAATTGGAACTCAAGATCACAACGTTCGCAGGGGGCCATCCTGCGGGCAATGGGTATATCAATGCCCATTCACCCCTGTGGGCTTATGTGGATCAAGAAAAATTTGCATTGGATTGCTTATTTGGTGAGATTGTCCGAGGGGATCTTCCGTCACCTGATTTAAGATTGTTTGAAGAGAAGATGTGTTTGATCATACAGTCTTCTGAAAATGAAAAAGTTCGCCTGGATGCCAATAGCCAGAGTTTACAAAGCGCTACCCAGCCCACACCGCTCATCCAAGCCATTTGGAGTGGCAGACCCAACTGGGTCTGCGCATTTCTTACCTTAGGGGCGAACGTGAATGCCCAAGATAACGAGGGCTGGACGGCGCTCATGGTAAGTGTTTTTACGCGACAGCGGGACTTTGTGAAAGCGTTGCTGGATGCCGGTGCTGACCCCACATTGACCAACCACAAAGGTAAAACTGCCCTGGATATGGCTCATGACAAAAACGATCCCGAAATCGCAATGCTGATTGAGCAAGCCTTGAAAAAGGTAAAGTAGTTTTTTCAATCATGCCTATTTCAGTAATTCTCTGGCAATAATGAGGCGTTGGATTTGGGAGGTGCCTTCGTAGATTTGAATCAGTTTGGCATCTCGCATGAGTTTTTCGACGGGATATTCTTTGGAATAGCCATAGCCACCAAAAATTTGAACCGCGTCCGTTGTTACTTTCATGGCCATGTCCGCAGCAAATGCTTTTGCAAATGAAGCAATGAGGGTAGGCCGCTCTCCATGATCTAACATCCAGGCAGCCTTTAAACACAAAAGTCTCGCTGCTTCAATGGACAGTGCCATGTCTGCAAGCATAAACTGAATGGCCTGAAATTCTGCGAGTGGCTTTCCAAACTGCGTTCTTTCTTTGGCATAACGAATGGCATGTTCCATGGCTGCCCGCGCAACGCCCACTGCGGAAACCGCGACAATGGGTCGAGAGTGATCCAAGGTTTTCATGGCAATTTTCCAACCTTCGCCTTCTTTCCCCAGCAGATTTTCCTCTGGTACTTTCACATGATCAAAATGAACCGTTGCTGTATCTGAAGCACGTTGCCCCATTTTGTCTTCTTTTTTCCCACGCGTAATTCCAGAAGACTCGGCATCCACCACCAGTGCGCAAATACCCTTATGCCCTAAAGATCGATTGAGTGTCGCATAGACGGTAAATTGTTTGGCATAACTTGCATTGGTGATGAAAACCTTCTCTCCATTTAAACGATAGTATTTTCCTTCTTTTTGTAGCGTGGCCGACATTCCTGCCACATCTGATCCTGCTTGTGGTTCTGTAAGACAAAAAGAAGCCAAACGAAATTCTTCCGTAAAAGGCTTTAAAAATTTTTTCTTTTGAGATTCGTTTCCAGCCACGACAATCGGATACAATGAAAGATCATTGGCCATCATCGAAGTTGCCATGCCTTGGCATCCTGCCGATAATTCTTCAGCAACCAAAACGCTGTCTACATTGGATAAACCAGGCCCACCCAGCGTTTCAGGGATACACGCATTTAAAAGTCCAACGTTAAAAGCTTTTTCCAGAATGGCCTTGGGAAAGGTAGCGGTTTGATCATGGTGTTTGGCATGGGGAATCATTTCTTTTTGAGCGAAGGCACGGGCCACTTCTTGTAACGCCAGTTGTTCTTCGGTCAATTTAAAATCCATGGTGATTATTTCGGAACTTTTTTCCAATCCTTTAAGAATTGATCCAACCCGCGATCGGTTAAGGGATGATGAAAAAGTTGTTGCAAGACTTTAAACGGAATGGTTGCAACATGAGCGCCGGCTAAAGCGGCTTGTAACACATGAACCGGGTGACGAATGCTGGCAGCCAAGATTTGAGTTGAAAAATTATAATTTTTATAAATTTGAACAATATCTTGAATAAGCTTCATGCCGTCTTCGGAAATATCATCCAATCGACCAATAAAAGGACTAATGTAGGCTGCCCCCGATTTTGCAGCGAGTAATGCTTGAACAGCCGAAAAACACAGCGTCACATTCACCGCAATTCCATCTGACGAAAGAGCTTTGCAGGCTTTAAGGCCATTTTGGGTGAGCGCAACTTTTACAACCACGTTTTTGTGAATTTTAGCAAACGTTTGGCCTTCTACGATTAAGCTCTTGGCATCGTCAGAAGTGGTTTCTACGCTAATGGGCCCATCGACGATTTTAACAATATCGTAAACAACATCTTTAAAAGGCCGGCCCGTTTTTGAAATTAAAGAGGGGTTGGTGGTGACACCATCTAAAATTCCCCAGGCATGGGCTGTTTTAATTTCTTCAATATCTGCGGTATCAATAAAAAATTTCATATGAATGAATTGGATATCTGTTTGGTGGCAGGAATGTCAAGAAACGAATGGGAATTGCTAAAGATTAGAGTTTTCTTGACAATTTTTTCTGAGTAGAAGAGAAGGGCTGATAACCGTGACCAGAGAAGTCACCAGAGGAGGCAATTTATGAGTGCGCCACAAAGTGTTCGGTATTTTTTAATACTTTATATTCTATCTTGGGGGGTCATGTCGCAACCGCTTTTTGCACAGTTTGAAACGCTCTCGACAGATTATTTGCAAGAGCAAGAGGCCATTCCAACATTGCTTTATAAAGCCATGGAAAGTTACGTGCAGCAAAAAGATGTGGATCTATCGAACATTAATGTTTTTGAAAATAAGATCAGCATCTGGGATAGGATGATTACAGATGAGTACACGTATGAAACTTCCCTTTCTCTTGAAAAAAAGAAGCTGGAAAATGGCAAAGAAGGGTTTAGATTAACTTTTGGTGGAATGACGTTAAAAGAAACCGATTCATTCCCAACCGCTAAACTCAAAGGAAAGGTAGTCAATATTTTATATGATGCTTTAACGCGCTATCTTCCCGAGCCAATTCCAACGGAAACAAAAGATAAGGCCACTGTAACGATTGTCGGAGATCCTAATGTATTTCATTGGGTGGCACTCTATGATGGAAACGCCCTCATTATTTTAAAAGCCATTAAAATCTGGGAGAATCCTAAAGAAGATGGGTCGCTTCCCATAGAATATGATTTGGTATTTGTAAAACAGACTTTGGATGCGGTGAGTACTTCTTTTGATGTTGAGTTGGTGGGCGATCATACTCAGGTCCATGTAGGAGGTGCTCTTTACAATCGTATTCGAGATTTGAGACGCACGGTCTACGCTGTCGATAATGGACCAGGAAAAGATTCGAATTTAGACAAGCTTTTGGATATTGAAAGGTACGCCAATGTTGGGCCCAATACGATTTTAGTTGTTAACAGCAGCCATTCCATTCAGGTTGGAAATGTAGATAAAACAGGGACGGGTGTTTCAGCGTATTTGTGGGATGCAGGAACAGCTTCTGTTGAGGCGTTTCTTAATATTTTTACAACTTTCCAGCTTGCGTTCGTCGGTGGCGTCTTTCAACCTTTTGTAGAAGTTGGAGCTCCATTTTTAAGTTCCCAAAATTTGTCTGAAAAATTGATCGATGATGGGCAGTCTTTGTGGGATGAAACCAAAGGGATTGGTTACAGGCTTTATGAGGTTGGGGATAAATTGGGGGATGGAGATGTGGTTCGATCGGCCAATGCGTTAGCGATTCATTTGCCTCAAAATGTGATGAGTTTTGGATTAACCGCCGCCAATAAAGCCATTGGTTTGCCATCCACGCTTCTTTCATCTGCTATCGATGGAACGGTAGAAATTTTTACGGATGACAAAGATAGGGACCACGCGGCTTATGTGCTAACGAAAAAAATTGTGTCCAATAGTGATTATGATTCTACATTTAAAATGAAGTCCGGAAAAGAATACACAGGGCGAGTTTCATTTGAGCATGGAAGCATTCATACCCCAGAACCCTTTTGGGGAAGGCGGTGGGAGGATCATGATGGTCAATGGGTGGATTCCTGCGGCTATTATTTTGATAATCTGCTTCAAACAGATCTAGAGGCGTCCTGGATGATTGCTCAATCCAAAACCGAACTTATCTTTCTTTCAAAACTGAATTGGGAAGGGCAGGATGTTGTTTTGGTTGGGGCGTCCGAAGGAAATTTTGATATTGATATTGAAGGGGTCATTATATCCGTAGAAGATGCCAATGACCTTGCGTCTAAGGGAAGCTTAAACCGCAGAGCAGCAAGAGCCAAATCTTTGGGAACTTTCCATCTGGATGATTAACGGATCAAAGAATGGATTGAGCAGGCAAATACGCATTGACTTTAAATAGGGTGCCAAGTACGTTTTTGTCGTTATGAAAATTATGGTGTGCTTGAAAGAAGTTCCCGATATGGAAACGCATTTTAAGCTCAATACAGATCAAACGGCCATCGATCGAGAAGGCCTTATTTTTAAAATGAATTCGTTTGATGAATGCGCCATCGAAGAAGCATTAAAACTCAAAGAAAAATTTAAAGGCGAAGTGGTTCTTCTCACCCTTGGCCCCGAAAGTGCCAAACAAACCATTCGCAAAGGACTTGCCATGGGCGTTGACCGAGCGCTTCATTTAAATGACCCAACGTTTTCAGGCTCGGATTCGTATGGCACTGCAAAAGCGCTCAGTCGTGCCATCGATCAAGAAAAGCCCAATCTTGTTTTGACAGGGGTTCAATCTGAAGATGGTATTCACATGCACACCGGTGTTATGGTTGCAGAATTTTTAAAATTGCCACATGCCACCATTTTGACAAAGTTGGATGTTTCTCAAGATCAAAAAACAGCGCGATTGTTACGAGAGCTCGAAGGGGGGCTTCTCGAAGAAGTCGAAATCACCTTACCCTGTGTGTTAACGGTTCAATCAGGAATGAATATTCCACGTTATCCGACATTGCCAGGGATTATGAAAGCCAAAACAAAAGAAATTAAAAATTTTTCACCCCAGGATTTAGGGTTAACGGCTTCCGAGGTAGGAACAACAGGGGCCCACGTTCAAACATTAAAGATTTTTTCTCCAGAATCTGATCAAAAGGCAGAGATGTTGTCAGGGTCAGAAGAGGAAGCCGCAAAAACCCTCATTCAAAAATTAAAAGATGAGGCAAAGGTGTTATGATTTTAGCCGTTTGTGAGCTGAAAAATGGAAAATTAGATGACGTCAGTTTTGAATTGCTTCAAGCCGCTAAACTTTTAAATCAAAAAATGTCAGCGAAGGTAGCTGCTGTTGTTTTATCGGATCATCCGCAAGAACTTTCAAAAACATTAAGTGAATTTGCCATCGATCAGATTTATGAAATAAGTCATCCTTCTTTTAAAACGTATGATCCAGAGTTTTACACAACGGCATTGGAAGATCTTTACAAGCAAAAAAAGGCAAAAGCGTTTTTATTGCCCTATACGCCCTGGGGGGCTGATTTGGCACCCAAATTGGCTGCAAGATTACAATGTGGTGCTGTCGCAGGTTGTCAAAAAATTGAATTTGAAAAAGGAGAACCTGTTTTTACTCGTCCTGTTTATAATGGGAAAATGTTGGCACGGGTTCGTCTAACATCATCGCCACTCATCATAACGGTGGAGCGAGGAGCTTTTAAAAAACTAGAAGATAAAGGATCTGCTTCTATCGAAAGTGTAACCGTGAAGTTGGATCATCTGAAACCCACTTATAAGGTTCTGGGTCAAAAGACGGCAGAAAAAGTGTCTGTCGATCTCACCAAAGCTAAAATCATTGTGTCGGGGGGGCGTGGGTTAGGGAAAAAAGAAAATTTTAAACTCATTCAAGATCTGGCCAATGCTTTGGGGGGCGAATACGCAGCCTCTCGGCCTGTTGTAGACAATGAATGGACGGACCGTGACCGACAAGTGGGGAGTTCTGGAAAAGTGGTGACGCCGGAGTTGTATATTGCATGTGGGATTTCAGGTGCGATTCAGCATTTGGCAGGGATGAAAAAATCGAAGGTGATTGTCGCCATCAACAAAGATCCCGAAGCCCCTATTTTTAATGTCGCCACCTATGGCATTGTAGGCGATCTTTTTAAAGTCATCCCCGCTCTCATTCAAAACCTTAAAAAATAAAATATTCATTTCCCCTCCAAAAAGTGAGGGAAAAAATAGAAATGTTCGTGAGTTCTGACAGATGAAGCATTCTTATTTAAACGTGCTTTTGCCCTCTGGGAAATGAATGATAAACCACGCGGTCAATTTGAACAGCCGCTGAAAATGTCGTTAACCCCCTGTGATATCTTGCCAGGCGGCATTGCATTTCAAGCCTGGCAAGATATCACAGGGGGCTAAGTACTTTAACAGTTCATGTGAGAT
>JACQJD010000086.1 GCA_016198185.1 Deltaproteobacteria bacterium | reverse complement strand
CCCATAAAGTCAAGCTAGCAGGGTGTTGACAAAGTGCTTTCATGACGAAAAAACCAGATTTGAGCCGAGACAAGGAGAATGAGGAAAAAGCCCGGAAGCTGGCTCGCAGAAGCCCGTTGAGGACTTTTTCCGAAATTCGACACAGTCGTAGGCCAAAGATGGTTTTTGCAGTTGAAATGACTTTGTCAACACCCTGCTAAGCATTTGCGAATGGCGACTTCCCATTTTTGTAAGTGAGCTGCTTTTTCTTCGTTAGACATTCGAGGCGTAAAGGCACGATCTTTTTGCCAAGCGTGTTGTAGGTCTCCCAAATTTTTCCAGAGACCAATACCCAAACCGGCTAAACAAGCCGCACCGAAAGCCGTGGTTTCAATGATTTTAGATCGAATGATGATCCGATTCAGAAGATTGGATTGAAATTGCATGAGCAAATTATTTTTGCTGGCGCCACCATCTACTTTCAGCAACGAAATTTCTCTGTTCATATCTTTTTGCATGGCCTGCACCAATTCATAATTTTGAAAAGCAATCCCTTCTAGGACAGCGCGTGCTAAATGAGCATTTGTGGTGCCACGGGTGATTCCACAGAAAAGCCCTCGGGCGTCTGCTCTCCAATGGGGAGCGCCCAGTCCTGTTAAGGCTGGAACAAAAACAACGCCGTCTGTGGAGGGAACACTTTGAGCCAAAGCCTCGATGTCAGCAGATTTTTGGATGAGCTTTAAGCCATCTCGAAACCACTGAACCGCAGCGCCGGCAATGAAGGCAGAGCCTTCCAGGGCATAGGTAGCTTGATCTCGAATCTTCCATGCGACGGTTGAAATCAAATTGTTTTTAGAGGAGATAATTTTGTTGCCAGTGTTTACGAGAAGAAAAGAACCTGTTCCATAAGTACACTTGGCATGCCCTTCTTCAAAACAAGCCTGTCCGAACAGGGCGGCTTGTTGGTCCCCTGCAATTCCTGCAATCGGGATTCCATCTGGAAGGCCAGGAACATTTTTTGTTTTGCCATAAATCTCCGAGGACGAACGAATAACGGGCAAAATTTCTTTTGGAATTTTTAAAATATCTAGGAGTTCTTCATCCCAAGTGAGTGTTTCGAGGTTCATGAACAGTGTTCGTGAAGCATTCGATGGATCTGTGACATGAAGTGCTAAGTTGCTGAGCTTGGAAACCAAGAATGAATCCATGGTCCCAAAGGCGACGAGATTTTGTTGAATTTTTTGGTGTAAAACAGGGTGTTTATCCAAAAGCCATTTGATTTTCGTTCCGGAGAAATAAGGATCTAACAACAACCCAGTTTTTTTTCTAAAAAGATCTTCTTTCCCTTCTTTTTTGAGTGTTTCACACAAAGGGGCCGTTCTTCGGCATTGCCATACAATGGCGTTTCCATAAGGCGCACCCGTTTTTTTATTCCATAAGCAGGTGGTTTCCCGTTGGTTGGTAATGCCGATGGCTGCAATTTGAGAGGGTTCAATGGAGCTTATTTCAAAAACGTGATGGATGGCTTTGAGTGTGGAATCCCAAATGTCATTCAGATTGTGCTCTACCCACCCCGGTTGAGGGTAGATTTGCGGAAATTCTATGGTGGCTTTGCCCACAATGGAAAGTTTTTGGTCTACCAGCAGTGCAGTTGTGCCAGTCGTTCCTTGATCAATGGCCAGAATGTGCGAATGCATGCGATTTCTTATCTCAAGATGACATCATAGAATCAATAAAAAATACGGAATTTACTCTTCTTGAATAATCGACTTCGTGTGTTCTTTGACGCATTGGGAGGAAGGACATGGGGCGGCCACTTTTCGGGCTAAGGCATCCCACCATTGGCGAATGGGAAGATCTACTTGGGCAATAATAAAACCGATAAAAACGATCGCCATCATTAGGGCGGCGAGATACTCTAACGTAACCTGCCCCTTTTTCAGTAAAACTGCCATACAAAAAATATAGCACAAAGCCAGATTCATAAAAATATGAAATAGAGGGTTCAGCACAAATAAAGCTATTTTTAATGTAATTTTAAGGGGTTAGGCTTTTTACGCCAAGGTTGGTATCTTCGAATTGCCACTTTTAAATATATTTTCCCTTTTTGAATGAATTTCTGGTATACTGTTTATGTATTGATTAAAAAGAGGCCCTAAGAAAAAGGGTCTTTTTTTTTGCCTTTAAATTCGTTATAGTTTTTCCCACCATGAGATATGAACTTTAAAAAAGCCGTTGGCCTCATCGTCATTACCACGATCGTTCTTACAACATTGGTTCTTTATGTTCGTAAGCTGTGGATTTTTTCGTCAAAATCAGAATATGTATTTGAAAACGCGCTTTTAAAAATTGGGGCGGAGCCCCCTGCTTTAGAATTAACGGATGTCAACGGTCGAGAGCATGTGCTTTCTCATTATAAAGGCAAGGTGGTTCTCATTAATTATTGGGCAAGTTGGTGTCCCCCCTGCCTTTTGGAAATGCCATCGCTGGTCTCCGCCCATCGAAAGCTCAAGGATAAAGGTTTTGAAGTCCTAGCCATTAATTTGGATGAACACCGAAAAACCGTATTGTCCATTATTGAAAAATTTAAACTCCCCTTTCCTGTTTTTTGGGATCCGCATGGAGATGCAGCGCGAAAATATTTAATTTATGGGCTCCCCTATACCCTCATTTTGGATCGAAAAGGAACTGTCCAGCATAAATTTTATGGGGGGTACGAATGGGATACGGGGGCTAAATTTAAATTGCTGGAGGCCCTTTTATAAACAAAGAGGTGGGGATGGATCAAAATAGGATGCCGCAAGAGGTTTCGCTTCAATACCGTCTGAAATTGATTTTGGCTTTTACCCTTTTTTTTACTGTGGGCTATGGTTTTACCAATCGTTTCCCAGTGTTTACGCCAACGACCTTTTCTTTCACATCCATTGACACCTTTTTTGGTTTTCGGCCATGGACTATTTGGATTTATCTTTCAGATTATTTTTTAATTTTTTTACCCGTCATTCTCATACATCATCTG
>JACQJD010000082.1 GCA_016198185.1 Deltaproteobacteria bacterium | reverse complement strand
GGTGTGCTCTGTTGTTGTGTGTCTGGTTGGAGATGCAAAGGTGTAGATTCTACGGTTGCCCTGGGTGTTTGAGAACCAAATGTGTAATGAAGTCCTGCAAATCCTTTGACATGAGGCGTCGGCGTTACATAGGTAAATCGTTTGTAAGCGAATCCAAAATCTCCCCCCAAGTGCAGCATCCACGCAGAATTTCGACTGAGCTTTATTTTTAATCCCGTGGACAAACGATTGGGGTTTTTAAAAAGGGGAATGTGAGAACGCAACATATGATCTAAAGAATATTCAATGAAAGATGTGAAATAGGGCAATTCCGCTTCAATTCCAAGACCATAATTTAAACTGTAATACTGTGACAACCCATAGAGAGAAGGGTGGGAGAGTCGGCTAAAGTCATATTTGTGGATGAGGTTTCGAGAGTGATTCATGAAATATTGTACGTTGGCGTTGAAATGGATTGGCGAGCGTTCTTTTCCAAATAAGGTTGTGTAAGTGGTTAAACCACGAATGCCAGGACTTGTTCCATGAAAGGCCTTGATTTTATTTCCATTGAAAAAAGTAACGGAAGGTTCTAGCCCAATGCTAAAACTTTGGTGCAGTGGGTAATGAAACAATGTGCCTATCTCAGAAGGAAGAAGGACGTAAGAACTTAAGATTTCATCATGGTCTTGGCTCATGGTGAGCTCAATTTTTCGATTGATAAAAAATTGGGTATAAGAAAAAGGGGCATAGGTAAAAAAGAACTGAGTTGCATGAAAATGATTTTCTCCATCAAAGGGGATCTGGTTACTTTGAAAATATTCTTCTTCCAATCCCAGCGCCGCCCCTCCTTTTGGAAGTGATTTGGCCGCAAACACTTTGGATCCCCCCAGTCGACCACTGTTTGTGACCGTTTGAGAGAAACTCGGTTGTGAGGCTGCTAAGATATAAAGCCCAAATGCACCATAAATAACTTTTTTCATCATAAATAAAAAACACTCCTTCTTCATTATGAGGCTGTCGAAAAACTGTCATTCCGAGCACAACGTGCGAGGAGTCTACGATGAGATCCCTCGAGCCTTCGGCTCTCGGGATGACTTATTCGACACCTTCTTCATTATTAGATGAGCAAATAACGTGCCATAAAGGGGAATTCTTATAACTAATTGAAATTACTTGTATTTATTTATTTTTATAAAAACGCACCAGGCCCGTTTTCTTTCCCATCTGTCGATTTTTTGGAGAGGGCAGATAGATGAGCCATGGACAAGTCATAAAAATCATAATTATTTCAATAGCTTATGGATTATTACGTTTTTAGACAGTGACTTGCTTAAAATTGTCACCTTGGGGCTCGGGATATTTTGTACTTTTTGGTTGAAAATTTGTTGATCTGCGGTAATTAGAGAGTCTTCTATGCTGGATCTGGCCGATCATTTAAGACACGTTATTGAAGATATTGTGCGGGAAGTTCCGGTTTTTTCGCACATTGATCCTAATCGTATTTTGATCAGTTCGGCCAAAGCCAGAACTTCAACTTCAGATGGGACGTGGGCAGAACTTTTTCCCATGAAATATGAAAATGGGCATTATTCATTCCGAATGCGCCGGGGCAGATGGGTATATGTTTTTAAAACCAACAAATTAACCGTTAAAAGAAAAGAAATTTTGTACATTTTATATTTTTATATGCCACGATTTCAAAATTTAAGTTTTTTTCAAAAAATGGAAACTATTTTTCATGAACTCTATCATGTGAGTGTTGAGTGTGATGGGAAATTGCGACACATGCATCCTCGGTTTTTATTTCATGGGCCGTCGATGCGACAATATGATCATATGATTCGTTATTGGGTGAGATATTATTTAAGAGTGATTTCGCAGGATCGACATCTTCAATTTTTGCAAGATGGTTTTTCGAAACTTCGAGAAAAACATGGTTCTGTTCAATTCGAGGTGATCCCTCAACCCAGAGAAATGATGCGCGTCATGGCTTCTCGGAAAAAAAGGTGACTGCGCGTATCTTTTAGTTTGAAGTATAACCATACAACGCTTGAATTCGCTCAATATCTCTCGGGCTTAAGGTCCGTCTTTGTTGTCCAACAAAAATCGTTGAGTTCATGACGCTCACCCCTGAGGAAATATCATTGTCATGATCTAAGCCTAAAACATGGCCCAGTTCATGCAAGGCTACGGAAATGAGATCGTAAGTTTGCGGTTCATTTTGAATTGAAAATTTAAAGGAGGTATTGAAATAAACATCGCTGTTTACAAGATAATCCCGATAGTAATAAACGGTTTTGGCGGGTTCTTTGTTTCCCGCAGTTCCCCAAATAGGATCTGAAGAAGGTCTTACGCTGATGAGGTTAATCGATTGGTTGTTTTCGATTCCTGGATATTCTTGGTATGTTCCCATGATCTCAAAAAGATGAAGGCCGGTTTGCTCTTCCCATGTTTTGACGGCCTCTCGGATAGCGAATTGGCCATCTGAAGAAAGAGTGGAGCCATAAAAAAGAGATATCGGAATGGCTTGTCCCCACGTGAGCGGTCTGCAATCTGAACTGACCAAGTAAACACTGGTTTCCATGCCTGCATTGCAATTCGATAATGTTTCATCACCACATCCAGAGAGCATCGCAATCATGCATAAAAAAAGAAGTAGCGTGAAGGGCTGTTTTTGAAGTTGCATACTCATTGGTCTTTCAATAAAGGTGCCAACTTTGAAAAAGGTGGTTTTTCGAATCAAATCAGGTTGTTAGAAAAATGCGGGCACAGGTTGTTTTGGAAGATGAGTGTCAATAGAATGACATGAAAAAGAAAATAGATTGAAAATGCAAAATGATTTTAATAGGTTAGGGAGGTTTATAAATTGACATGTCTTTGACGAAAATTGTTCGTCAATGTGTGCGGGTGTAGTTCAATGGTAGAATGCAAGCTTCCCAAGCTTGATACGGGGGTTCGATTCCCCTCACCCGCTCCAAAAGTGTAGAATCCTGCATGTTTGGTTTACGAGGTGCAGGATTTTTTGTGCCATTGATAGATCAAAAACTGATTGACGCTCCACTGTACATAAAGATACGGTCTCCCCAAAAAAGGAGATAACCATGACAAATTTATTTTTGATGCTTATATTCAGTCTCGTAACATGGCACCAACCCACACACGCAGGTCAAGAACTGACGCGAGCGCTGACCCAAAAAAGTCCCCTGCTTCGCACCGCACTGCGCGTCAATGCTCGGTGGCAAGATGATCAAATCTCTTCTGGCGGCCTTGCAACCGTACACGCCCGCATTTTAAATGATCATCATTTAGATCTCGCAGATGATTTTGACTTGGCTGTCTTGGCCACAAATAATTTTGAAGAAGAATACAAAACTTATTTTGAACAAAAATTTCCAAAAGAACCAAAAGACATTAATGTTGAAATTGAAAAGAAACTGAACCGAAGAACGCTCCAGACTGTAACAAAAGCTGTGGCAGAGGGTTTTAATATGCATGAAGACAGTGAATTTCGAGATACCCTTGAAAAACAACTCAAAACACTTGCAGGTTTTCTAGGTAAGTCCGATTCGATCGTAACACTCATTGCAAAGTACACCCTGCCAGCGCCTGATAAAAATCAATACGATCAAGAGATATATGCAATCTTATTTTTGAATACAGAAACACAAGAAGTGATTCGTATTTTTGTAAAACAAGGGTTTTAATTCCACTGAAAATCTCTATTCGAGAAACTCAAGAAGGAATTTTCTTTTCTGTCTGGGTCAAACCACGCGCTGCAAAAAATAAGATTGTCGGTATTCGTGTAGACACTTCCTTAGTTAGGTTTCTCGGCAAGACGATCCAAAATGGTAAACATGTAATTATTTATGATTGAGTAATGATGTCGTAATAATTCATTTTTACTCCGAACATATTTGCCTTGAGTCAAGTCTTTAGGACATGCAGAAACTAAAATCTCCATGCAAACTCTATTGATTTCAAAATGGCACTGAATACCATAAGTATTGTGTTTATATTTTACGATTTGTCTGGGGCACCCTTCACTGTGTGCTAAGATCTTACTTTCCGGCGTTAAACCAGGCATATCATTATGCCAGTGAATTGCATCAAATGTTTCAGGAAATCCATGAAGCAAGCGATCTTTTTTCCCATCTTCAGTCAGTGTTATAGGATAAACACCAATTTCTTTATTTGGACTTCGCTCCGTTTTTGCCCCCAAGGCTTCACCTATTAATTGGGCTCCTAAACAAAAACCCAGAATTGTTTTATGAGAATTGATGGCTCTTTTGATCAATTCAATTTCATCTTTCAAATAAGGAAAGTTTTCTACTTCTAATGGGCTTTGGGGACCTCCCATAACGATAAGAAAATCAAAGTCGTGATCACTTAGACTTTCACCTTTATAAGGTTTTTCTATGGTCATCGAAACATTATTACTCTTACACCAATCAAGAATAACACCTGGCGTTTCAAAATCCGCATGCATGATACATCTAATCTTCTTCATTGTTTCTCCTTTCTAAATAGATTCGAAAGATGGTAGTCCAAGTTTTTAGAAAAGGTCAATAAACTTAAAAGCATATAATCTTTACTAAGTTGTATAGATTTGATAGGGTGTGGGTGGAGGAAAAATGAAAATCACAGCTTTAGAAGAATATGGATTGAGATGTTTGCTTCAGCTGGCACGGGGCCAAAAAGAAGCAGACGGAAGCCTTTCGATCCGCACCATTGCAGAGCGGGAGGGGCTATCGATTGAATATGTCTCTAAAATAACAGCGCAGCTTCGAAAAGCAGGTCTCATTGAATCAACCCGGGGCATTCGAGGCGGGTACCGATTGCGAAACGATGCATCGCATGTGACGTTGTGGCATGCTTCACAGGCGTTATCGCAAACATTTTTTAATTCAACATTTTGCATGGACCATGCGGGAGATGAAACGGAATGTGTCCATCATAAAGATTGTTCCATTCGTTCGGTGTGGAATGTGATTGCTGATCGCATTACCCAAGTGATGCGCAAAATAACCCTCGAAGATCTGTTGAGCAATGAATCCAAAACAGATGGAAAGTTGATGCAGATTATTCCTCCAAAAGAAAAAATAAATCCAAAAAAAAGGATAAACTTGACAAATTTGTCATGATTTCAGTAACACTAGGAAGGAGCATTTAAAATGAGTTCAACAACAACTTTAAAACCCTTGTTCGAAATAAAAGATTTACATGTGCGTGTGGAAGGAAAAGAAATTCTCAAGGGCTTAACTTTAACGCTTTATCAAGGAAAAGTTCATGCTTTGATGGGACGAAACGGTTCTGGGAAAACCACACTTTCCTATACCATAATGGGGCATCCGAAATATGAAGTTACAGAAGGGGCGATTGAATTTAAAGGAAAAAATATTTTAAATTTAAAGCCTCACGAACGTGCACGGCTGCGCTTATTTTTGGCATTCCAATATCCTGTGGCGATTCCAGGGGTGAGTGTTGGAAACTTTTTGAGAGCTTCTATGAAAGCCATTCGAGGAGATGAGGTTCCCATTAAAGAATTTCGATCGAAGCTGGAAGAAAAACTCAATCTTTTGGAAATGTCCAAAACCGTGGTTGGAAGATATGTCAACGATGGCTTTTCAGGAGGTGAAAAAAAACGTCTTGAAATTTTACAAATGGCATTGTTGGAACCAGAAGTGGCCATTTTGGATGAGACGGATTCTGGATTAGATATCGATGCCTTAACCATTGTGGCAGAGGGCATTAATCGATTGCGTGGGAAAGATCGGGCAATGCTCCTCATTACACACTATCAGCGATTGCTCGGTTATGTGAAACCAGATTTTGTGCATGTGCTCATGGATGGCAAAATGGTTCGTTCTGGAGGTCCAGAACTGGCAGAGGCATTAGAACAAAAAGGGTATGAATGGCTTTTAAAGCAAGATCAGGTGGAGGGTGAAAAACATGTCTAAAGGGAAATCATCGCAAGCACTCAAGGATATTGGGAAAAATTATGAAACGCAGTACGGCTTTAAGAAACCCGAAAAATATTTCTTTAAATCTCAGAAGGGGTTAAGTCGTGAAGTGGTCGAAAATATTTCACGGATGAAACAAGAACCCCCTTGGATGCTCGCATTTAGACTCAAAGCGTTAGACATTTTTTATAAAAAGCCCATGCCAAGTTGGGGCGATACAAAATTGCTCAACGACATTCAATTTGAGACGATTTATTATTATATTCGTCCCGATGAAAAACAAGCCAAGAGCTGGGATGAAGTTCCAACCGATATTAAAGACACGTTTGATAAATTAGGGATTCCAGAAGCCGAACGAAAATTTTTGGCCGGCGTGACGGCGCAATATGAATCTGAAGTCGTTTACCATTCGATGCAAAAAGAGCTTGAAAAACAAGGTGTTATTTTTTTGGATATGGATTCAGGCTTAAGAGAACAAGAAGAAATTGTAAAAAAATATTTTGCCTCGATTATCCCTGCCATGGACAATAAGTTTGCGGCCCTCAATTCCGCGGTTTGGTCTGGGGGGAGCTTTATTTATATCCCGAAAGGTGTTCGTGTAGAGATTCCACTTCAGGCATACTTTCGAATCAATGCGCAAAACATGGGGCAATTTGAAAGAACACTCATCATCGCGGATGAGGGGAGCTCGGTTCATTATATTGAAGGCTGTACAGCGCCCACGTATTCAACGGATTCCTTGCATTCGGCCGTGGTGGAACTCATTGCTGAAAAGGGCGCCAAGATTCGCTATACGACGATTCAAAACTGGTCGAAAAATGTTTACAATTTGGTAACCAAGCGTGCCATTGCCAAAGAAAATGCGACCGTTGAATGGGTGGATGGAAATTTGGGATCCAAATTAACCATGAAATATCCAAGTGTGTATTTGGTTGGGCCCCATGCCCATGGAGAAGTATTATCGGTGGCTTTGGCTGGAAAAGACCAACATCAAGATGCGGGGGCCAAAATTATCCATGCAGCACCGTATACGACTTCTGTCATTACATCGAAATCCATTTCCAAAGATGGCGGGAGAACCACCTACCGAGGTTTGTTAAAAGCAGAAAAAAACGCGACCCACATTAAATCGAATGTACGATGTGACGCCCTGTTGTTAGATGCCAACTCCAGATCCGATACGTATCCAACGATGGAAGCCGACGTAGAAAAAATTGATTTCGGCCATGAAGCAACGGTGAGCAAAGTGGGTGATGAACAATTATTTTATTTAACTTCCCGCGGTATTCCAGAAAATGAAGCGGTCATGATGATTGTCAATGGGTTTATTGAACCCTTCACAAAAGAACTTCCATTAGAATATGCTGTCGAGCTCAATCGTTTGATTCAGCTTGAGATGGAAGGGGCTGTCGGCTAAAAAAACTTTAGGAGAGCGATGAAGTTTTCGAATGAACTATTTAAATCTGTTGCGGGTGTGCGTCAGGAACCACCATGGCTTTTGGGATTGCGCGAGAAAGCCTGGGAAAAATTTGAACAATTACGCGATCCCATCCCTCAGGATGAAGAATGGAAGTATACCCCCTTAAACCAGTTTAAACTGGATGATTTTGACTTTGGGGGAGCTACCCAAACAGGAGCAACCCCTTTTGACTTTAAACCTTTGCTCATCCAAGGCTCTGGCAATATCGTTCAGAATCAAACAAAAAAGATGAATGCTTCGTTAGATCCAACGATTGAGAAATCAGGTGTTTTTTGGGGGGGGATTCAAGAGGCGTTGCAACGTTATCCTTCCAAGTTGGAACCTTTATTAAAAGAAGCGTTGAAAATTTCAGATTCCAAATTTCAAAATCTTCATCATGCCCTGGAGCAAGGGGGCAACATTTTATATGTCCCGAAGGGCACGGAAGTGGAACGCCCTTTTTATAATCTGACGCTCTTAGAAAAAGGCAGTGCGTTTCCCTTTTTGCTGATTGTGGTGGAGTCCCATGCCAAAGTAGCGCTTATCGATGAAATGATTTCCGTTTTAGATAGTCATGAACCTCAATTTGTCAGTTGTGATCGTTTTTTTTGGGTTCATCCAGAAGCGCGCTTGGATTATACGCACGTGCAACAGTGTCATAAAAATATCAGCTTGTATGAACATCAATATGCGCGGGTGATGCAAGATGCCATCTTTCAGAGTGTTCACGTGGGGATGGGCGCAAAGTGTGCCAAATCAAAAATTCATACCGCCTTAGAAGCTCCTGGAGCCCAAGCTCAGGTATTGGGAGTGTTCTTTGGAGATGAACGTGGGCAATTTGATCATTATACGATTCAAGAACATCGAGCAGAGCATACCCAAAGTGATCTTTTGTTTAAATCTGTTTTGAAGGATGAAGCCCAAGCCAATTATCAAGGGGTCATTGAAATTCCAAAAGTGGCACAACATTCCGAGGCATTTCAAGCCAATCGCAATTTGTTGCTGAGCGAACATGCCAAAGCGCGTAGTATTCCGAAGTTAGAAATTATTGCAGATGATGTTCAGTGCAAACATGCAGCCACCATGTCTACCTTAGATGCAGAAGAAGCTTTCTACCTAGAGTCACGAGGTCTTTCGCCGAACGATGCAGAGCAGATCATGACAGAAGGTTTTTTTGAGCAAGTGTTAACGAAAATTCCAAGTGAAGAGGTGAGGATGCGTCTTCAAAACACCGTGCACGCAAAATTAATGAGAGGTGGAACAAATGCGTGAATGGGTCTTGGTTACAAAAACAGAAGAGATCCCGTTGGGACAAACACGCTCTTTTTGCGTTCGGGAGAAAGAAATTTGTATTAGCCATGTGAAGGGCACGTTCTATGCTTTTATCAATCAGTGTTCTCATATGGATTTTCCATTGGTGGATGGCAATTTGGAAGACTCTGTGATTGAATGTGCACATCACGGTGCTAAATTTGATATTACAACCGGTGCCGTGGTTTGCATGCCTGCGATTACACCGATTGAAATTTATCCGCTGAAAGTTCAGGAGAATGAAATTTTTATCCAGCTTTAGGGCTGTCCTATGGACATGAAAGAGATTAAAAAAGATTTTCCAATTTTAGACCAGTCCATTCGCGGCCATCGGTTGGTGTATTTGGATTCTGCGGCAACGACCCAAAAGCCCAAAATCGTGATAGAGGCCATCCAACGCTATTATGAAACCATGAATGCCAATATTCATCGAGGTGTTTATCATCTTTCTGAAATATCTACCTTGGCCTATGAAGAGACACGCAAAAAAGTGGCAGCGTTTCTGGGTGCCAAAGATGCACGGTCTATTGTCTTTACTCGAAATGCTACCGAAGCCATTAATTTGGTTGCGCAATCATGGGGTGGAAAACATGTGGGGGAAGGGGATGAAATTCTGCTCACAGAAATGGAACACCATTCCAACATTGTGCCGTGGCAGCTTTTGGCACAAAAAAAGGGGGCCATTTTAAAATATGTTTCCGTTCAATCCAATGGCACGTTAGATCTTAACAGCATAGATTCCTTGATTTCCGAACGCACAAAAATCTTTGCATTTACGCATGTTTCCAATGTGTTGGGAACCATGAATCCTGTCAAAGCCTTGGTTGAAAAAGCCCATGAACGCGGTGTTTTGGTATTGGTGGACGGTGCACAGGGGGCTGCGCATTTGCCGGTGGATGTTTCTGATTTGGGATGTGATTTTTATGCATTTTCGGCACATAAAATGTTAGGGCCTACGGGGGTGGGAGGCTTATATGGGAAGCTTGACCTTTTGGAAGAGATGCCGCCGATGTTGGGGGGTGGGGAGATGATTTTAGAAGTCCACAAGGAGTATTCGACCTGGAAATCTTCTCCTGAAAAATTTGAGGCGGGTACCCCCAATATTGCCGATGTCATCGCATTTTCAAAGGCAATTGATTATTTAAAAAAAATTACGATGGAGGTTGTGCATCAGCATGAGAAGGAGCTGACCCAATATGCTCTAGCACGACTCATGGAATTAGAAGATTTTACGTTGTATGGATTGAAAGATGCTCAACATCGCGCTGGGGTCATTTCTTTTAATTATGCCAATATTCATCCGCATGATTTGGGAACGCTCTTGGATCATCAAGGGATTGCCATTCGCACGGGGCATCATTGTGCGCAACTTTTGATGCGGACCCTTCAAGTGCCAGCGACTGCTAGAGTTAGTTTTTATATTTACAATACGAAGGAAGATGTCGATGCTTTCATGTTGGCATTGATCAAAGCAAAGGAGTATTTTAACCGTGGCACTCGAAGCGCTCGATGATTTATATCGAGAAGTTATTTTAGATCACTTTAAAAATCCAAGGCATCATGAGCCTTTGACGGTTCACGATGTTGAAGAAGAGGGGTTTAATCCCTTGTGTGGCGATCAACTGTTTGTGCAGTTAAAAATAGAGCAAGGTGTGATTCAAGACATTGCTTCATGGGGAAAGGGATGTTCCATTAGCCAGGCATCAGCCTCCATTTTAACAGAAATTTTAAAAGGAAAAAAAATTGAGGCTGTGGAGCGAGACATTCAATTTTTTAAAGACGTCATGAATCGCCGTAGCGACCTGGACCAACAGGATATGGGAGATTTAGAAGCTTTGGTGGGGGTTCGAAATTTTCCCGTTCGAATTAAATGCGCGCTTTTGGGATGGACAACGGTAGAGGCTGCTTTGAAACAATTTAAACAAGTGGAGGGGGGAAGATGCAAAAAGATCCAGAGTTAATTAAGCTTTTGGAGCCTATTCATGATCCAGAGCTCATGATGAGCATTGTGGATTTGGGATTGATTTATGGCGTCGAACGCACTGCGCAAGATACCATTAAAGCTGAGATGACGTTTACCTCCCCAGCTTGCCCCGTAGGGCCTCAACTCAAAGCTGCTGTGGAACAAGCCCTTCAAGTTGTAGAAGGTGTAACGTGTGTGCAGGTCGATATTGTATGGACACCCACCTGGGATCCGCGTGTGCACTGTTCGGAAGATGCCAAGATGAAATTGGGAATTTTTGAATAGCGTTATTTCATCTGTTCGCCGGGATCTGCGATTTCATGCTGTCTTTGGAGTGAAGATCTTTCCCAAAACGTTGGAAACTTAACCGCAATGCTTCGATTAAAATGGGTTCTGTAATGGGTTAAATTTTTTTCTTCCATGGCTTGGTTGAGTGTTTTTGACGTCCCCTCATAATCAAAAGATTTCCATTCTTCTTCGGTCATGCGCAAGGCTTCTTCAACCTTTGGCTGATAAATTTCTAATACATCTAATTCTCCAAATAGATTTAAGTACCATGGAAAAATGGTTTGAACTTTTTCTAGGAAAAATTGATGTTCTTTCGAAAAGGTGAGACAGGTTCCAGAGTCATAATTATCTAATTTTTCTTTTTTTACCCAATCAATAAGATTGTGTTTTACACAGAAATCGTAAAGACGCGTTCCATGGAATGGGTAAAACGTCATGATTTTTACGACGTCTGGCGATAATCTTCCATTTAGTTTTAAGGTCTCTAGAACTTCATCTTGGGTTTCGGTGGGGATTCCAATCATATTATAAGAGCTTGGCATGACCTTAAATTTTCGTGCAATGTTGAATGCGCGATGAATGGAAGCTTCGGGGGTTTGTCGATCTAGAATATCTTTTCTGAGTCGTTCGCTTCCAGATTCAACACCAAACCTCATGGAAATGACACCCGCATCCCCAATAATTTCTCCTTTGACCTCGTTCAAGGTTAAGGGATGAACATTGACCACAAAGGGGAGTCCGATTTCTTTCTTATACCGTGAACAAAATTTTTCTAAAAAATCTTTATTGATTAAAAAATTGTCGTCGACAAAAGACAAAGCTCGGATGGGTGTTTTGGACAGGGCTAAGGCGTCTTGAATTTCTTTAAAAATAACATCCATGTCTTTGAATCTTAAAAAATCTTTAATTTTTAAAATGGGATTGTCTTTTTTATAGAGATCAAAATAGGATTCATTAAAACAGTAAGTGCATTTGTAGGGGCATCCTCGTCCCACGGTGACTTCAATTTGATTTCCTTTTTCTAGAATATATTTGTCCAGATCAAAAACGGTTTTATCTTCCGGCGGAAGTTTGGTTAAGTCTACGAAGGTATCATTGGGGTTTTGAATGACTTTGCCATCGTCAAATTTAAACCACAGATTTTTGATGTCGGTTCGATAGGTTCGGTTGACCATGCTTTCTGGCGTATTGATTCTAAGAAATTGGGGGAACGCATAATCGGCTTCTCCAAGACAAATGAGGTCGATAAATTTGGATCCTTCGGTAAAGACTTCGTTGGGATATTGAGAAGGATGGGGGCCGCCAACCACTTGTACGAGATGAGGATAATGGTGATCGATGTATTCTCCCAAGATCCGCGTATATTTATATTGGGGTGTCATGACGGAATGTCCAATGACGTGTGGTTTGAATTCGTCTAATTTTTTCGGTAACCACTGTTGCCATTCGCTCCACTTATGGCCCATGCGGTCGTGGATCAAAATATACTGAACTTCATGCCCCTCTCTTTTTAACAGGGCAGAAAGGATGGCAACGCCTTGATTGAGCCCTATCGTAACATTATGACTGGGCGTTAAAAAAAGTACTCTCATTGAGGATTACTGTAATGAATATGACTCCTTCATCACAAGAAGATTTTTTAAATTTGGCCGCAGCCCATACCTCTCCAGGCTCGAATTGCAATGCCGCCTGGAGGGGTATGGGCTGCGGCCAAACGTCAAAAATGTTTCAGATTATTCAATCGGCCTTTTTCAATGTTTCCACGATGGCAGTTGTTCTATCCATTTTTTGAACATGAGTAGGTTCCAAATTCTGAGAGATTCATCTTTTTTTTCATCGAAATGGGATTTTAACAAAGTTCGGATGCGATGGGGATTCAGATAAGGGCTAATGCTGTTTGGATTCTGAAATTCATCTTGAATGTAGGACTTTAATGGGCCTCTAAACCATTTCCCCAGTGGAACGGCAAAGCCAGCTTTTTTTCGATGGATAATTTGGGGAGGAAGAACTTCTTTATAAGCTTCTTTTAAGATGTATTTTTTATTGAAGTTTCGGATTAAAAAATGGTCTGGGAGGCTTGCACAATATTCGATTAAGGTGTGATCCAAAAAAGGAGCACGCGTTTCCAAAGAGGCCATCATGCTGGCGCGATCCATTTTAATATTTAAATCATCCACCAGATAGGTTTTTAAATTTAGGTATAGGAGTTTAGACAGCAACGTCATCTGTTGAACATCTTGCAGGAATGGGTGGTTATGAAAATTTTTAACGATCGTTCGTTGTGAAGCATAGTCTTTGTTGAGCAGTTCAAAAAGATCAGTGTAAAAATAAGATGTCAGTTGTGTCAGTTGATCGATGTGGTTTAAGTCAGCTGTTGCGATCCACCTTTGCCATTTGGGGAAGGGAAGGTCTTTAAAATATTTTAAAAACTTTGGCATTTTGGTCATGAGCTGAATGGCCAAAAATCGGTTATATCCTCCAAAAATTTCATCTCCTCCATCGCCGGTGAGGACCACGGTCACATATTGTTTTGCCATTTTTGAAACAATGGCTGTGGGAATACATGAAGAGTCCCCAAAGGGGCCGTCATAATGATACAAAAGGGGGTCGATCAGTTCGAGCAGGGCTTGTGACCCCACATGGAACTCTCGGTGATTTGTTTTGAAATGCGTGGCTACCAGTTTGGCATAGGGTGTTTCGTCATAAAGAGGATCTCCCTCAAAGCCGATGCTAAACGTTTGCAGGGGTTGGTGTAACTCTTGGGTTACGACAGCGCTGATAATGCTCGAATCGATGCCACCACTTAAGAAGGCGCCAAGTGGCACATCTGAGATCAAGCGTTTTGAAATGGCCTCTTTCACCAAATGCCGAATGTGTATTTTTGCATCTTTTTCCGTGAGGGTGTTTTTTTTATTCAGGTAGTAGGGGGCGATATTCCAATAGTTTATTTTTTGAATGGGTTTTGAGTTTTCTAATACAAGATAATGAGCGGGTTCTAGAGAATGAATATTTTTATAAAAAGTATAAGGCGTTGGGATGTTTCCATAGAGAAAATAGTAGGCAAACAGATCCTCATTTTTGTGAATGTCGATATCGGATAACGCAAAAAATGCTTTGATTTCAGAAGCAAAGGCAAAGAGGTGTTGAGATTGGTAATAAAAAAGGGGTTTTTTCCCCGTTCGATCGCGAGCCAGGATAAGCTTTTTCTGACGGTTGTCCCACAAGGCGAATGCAAACATGCCCTCTAGATGAGAAATAAAACGATCGCCTTCTTCTTCGTACAAGTGGACGATGGTTTCGCTATCTCCCTGAGAGATAAAAGTGTGTCCTTTCTGAACGAGGGTATGGCGTAATTTTTTAAAGTTATAAATTTCCCCATTAAACACAAGCACAATGCTTTTATCTTCATTGAAGATAGGTTGGTTTGCTTCCGAAGAGAGATCCAGTATTTTTAAGCGTGTTTGGGCTAAAAAAATATTTTGGTGTTGCCAGTATCCCAAATTTTCAGGACCGCGGTGGGTGAGCGCTTTCGGCATTGTGGTTAAATCTGGGATTCGAGGGGATAAATCAGCTTGTGAATCAAAAGATAAGAACCCGCATATGCCGCACATGAAATAAGGTAATAACCTTTGTGCTTGATTCATGCCAAGCGATTTAATAGGTTTCTAAGTATTTTCGAGGTGTGGCCACTGCACAACCCCTCCAGGCGGCATTGCAATTCGAGCCTGTAGGGGTTGTGCAGTGGTCAGATATCGAAAATAAACTTGATCAACTTATTATTTATGATGCGCTTAACGGTTAAATATTTACTCAAATGTGTGATGGTCGGTTTGGCTTTCATTGTTTGTTTCTGGTTTCTCAATTATCCCGTGACCACGCGGGTGGGAATCAACGGGGTGGTGAGTCAAGAAACGATCCCCCTTTATTTAAAAGGGTTGAGATTTCTTTTGCGAGATATCGAAATGAGAAAACTTTCTCATGATATTATCAAAGGGAAACAGGAGAAAACGGAAAAACTTTTATCTATTTTTCAGTGGACGACGGAGCACATTCATCATGCCGTTCCTGGCCTTCCCGTGATCGATGACCACCCATGGTCTATTGTGGTTCGAGGGTATGGTCAGGGTGATCAAGTGAATGACATTTTTTCACTGATTTGTTCTTATGCGGGAATGGAAGCTTATTATCGGCTTTTTCACATCCAAGAAAACACGAAATATGCTTTATCATTGGTATATCTTGATTCAGATTGGACTGTGTTTGATGTTTGGAGAAAAACTTATTTTGTCAATAGGGATAAAAATTTTGCAACTTTAGATCAAATCAAACGAGGTGATTTCGAAATAATCTCCCTAGAAAAAGGACTTTCATTTTCAAAAAGAGCCTATCAATCGCTTTTTGCCAAGCCCCTAAAGCATAACCATGCGGCGAAAAGAACTTCTTTACAAAAACCGTGGAGTCGTTTTTTATGGACTCTGAAATCTGTTTTTTAAGAGGTTGGGACACATCGGCTAAAGTGCCACAAGCTGTATTTATTTGTTGACATGTGCCCATTTTACTATGTAAAATGGGCACATGTACATTGACAGAAAGATTACAGCCCTCTTATCTAAAGTTAAAAAATCGATTCTAATCCTAGGTCCCCGGCAAACAGGAAAATCAACACTTATTAAAACTTTGGCACCAGAGCTTTCCATTAATTTGGCAGACGAGTCTCTCTTTGTCTCCTACCTCAGTGATCCTGGCTTAATCAAAAAAACAGCCAAATCTTATCGGAAAATATTTATCGATGAAGTTCAGCGGATTCCATCCATTTTAAATACAGTTCAATCTATGTTGGATGAAGATCCATCACGACAATTTTTTCTTACAGGTTCGAGTGCTCGAAAATTGAAACGAGGACAAGCCAATCTTCTCCCAGGAAGATTGCTGGTGTATGAACTGGGACCTTTTTCATTCTCGGAAATTAAAAAACAATGGGAGGTTGAAAAGGCTCTCAAAGTAGGGCTTTTACCCGGTATTTATTTGGAGCCAAGTTTATCTACTGCAGAGAAAACATTAAAAAGCTACGCAACCACCTATTTAAAAGAAGAAATTCAAGCAGAAGCATTGACTCGAAACCTCGAGGGCTTTTCCCGTTTTTTTCAGGTGATTGTATCTCAAAGCGGAAATCTCATTGATTTTTCAAAAATTTCTTCTTTGGCAAGTATCGAAAGAACATCCGCGCGCAGATATTATGATATTTTAATCGATACTTTAATTGTTTCTGAGCTCTCCCCCTTTACAAGAAGTCAAAAAAGAAGACTCATTCAACACCCTCGATTCTATTTTTTCGATGTGGGTGTGCTCAATGGTGCACTGGACAATTTTTCCGTGTCTGGAGATAGAATAGGTTCTCTTTTTGAGCATCTCATTTTACAACTCATTTTATCTGGAGCCAAAGCACATGACGATACGGTGCGTATGTCTAATTATCGGACAAATGCGGGCGTAGAAGTTGATTTTATTCTGGAAAGAAAAAATGAACTTTTTGCAATCGAAGTGAAAGCTTCCAAAAAAATAACTTCTTCTGATCTAAGGGGATTAAAAAGTTTTATAGATTTTTATGGAAAAAAATGTCGCCCACTTGTGATTTATCTGGGAGAGCACGCTTTATCTATGGATGGAATCGATATTCTCCCTACCCCAGAAGCCATGAAGCTATTGGGCTATTGATCCTTTTTCAACATGCCAATGCCTCACTATTGCATGAAAGCAAAAATGATGATATATGCAATGCTCCTTTTATGAACGTCTCAATCTTTCAGAAAAGGAAGAAAAGATAAATTTTACATGAAGTTTTTTCCTAAGTTTTATATTCTTTTTTCACTCACACTTATGATTATCTCTGCTGGTCGAAGTAAGGCTGAGGAACCAGTTCCCACAAGATATAAGGATCAGGTCGAAATTCAAATCTATTTACTTGGAAACGATAGCGATGTTTATTCACGCAGACAGGCTGCAGAAACATTAGGTAAGTGGAAAGATGTTCGTAGCATTCAGCCTCTTCTTGACGCTGTTCAAAATGACGTGGATAAGGACGTCAGAGAAGCTGCAGTACGCGCACTTCCTGTGGAGCAGTTAGCCGATTCTGATTTAGAAATTCTTGGAAATCAGTTGAAGCATGAGACATATTGGGTTGTTCGAGAAAAGATCTCAGATGTACTTGGAAAATCAGCAAATCCAATTAGAGTTAACCTCATGCTCGAAGGGGTCCAAAGTTTGCTATATGAACGAAAAGATCTGGGAACAGGAATAGATCGTGCTATAGATGATAGCGTTATAACAATGATCAATTATTTGGGAGATTCCAAAGACCCGCGTGTTCTGCCACTGTTGTTAAAAGCTTTTTTCTATCATGACGAAGAGAGTGCTTTTTATGAAAAAAAAGTACGGAAAGCTGCGGCATTGGCGCTAGGTAAAACCGAAGAGCGAGCGGCCGAAGAAGTTCTCGTCGAAGGTATGAAGTCACGCTCAAATAGAGATCTAGACATGAAACCAGAAATTTTTATACGAGCATTGAGGCCAATGAGGACTGCTTCAGTGGTCGCAGCGCTGCTGTCTCAACTCCAAATGGAAGCTGAGACGGCCAAAGACATGAACATTCTCAGTGTACTTATAGAGAGTCTTATGGGAAAGACTGAGAGTTCAAAAATAGCGGCGCCATTGATTTCACGTCTTAAGTTAGAAGAAGATTCAAAGATGATTTGTATGTTGGCCGATCTATTGGGGATGGTGGGTGATCCAAGTGCTGTTCAACCGCTGGTTCGAAAATTAAAGGGGACAGGGGCAGGTCTTGATACCGATTCTTACTCTTTTCATATCACTACTTCGCTCATTCATATTGGGGATGATAAAGCATTGCATTATTTGAGAGGGATTATGCGATTAGGGGCAAATTCTCAGACGGTACAATTCACAGCAAACTATCTTCTGCTTCAAGATCATAAAGATCCAGAACTTAGGCAGTTAGCAGTTGAAACAGCCATCAAAACTTATAGGGAAAATCTTTTTAAAAAGGACCTATTGGTGAAGTGTTATTCTTCAAATAATAGGGATATGCTAAAAGTTTGCTATAGCTGGGACTATCAAGATTATAATATTTTATTGAAAGCTATAAAGATCGCTTCTGAAAATACGAACAATGATAATCCAGATCTGAAGCAATGGGCGACTGACTTCATGGCATATGAGGCTGCTGAATCTTATCTTTATAAACTCTATGTTGAAAGTGAAAACGAAGATCTCTCTATTAAAGCTCGTAAAAACATTGAAGAAGAAATAGTTTCTGAAAAATTCCATCAGGCTGCGGAACTTTATATGACGAGCAAGCGTGATAAAATAACTTCTTACGGTAATTTTCTTGGACTATGGATTTCTAAGCGTCTTGCTGGAGAGCCTCTGCCAATACCATATTATGGTCATTCTGGTCCTCCTTAAAGAAAAGAGAAGTAATATCTAGAGCTTGTTCGGAGATTCAGTCATTCTGAGGGCATTTGCCCGAAGAATCTCGTCGCCTCCGACGGTGAGATCCTTCCCCTTCGCTTCGCTCAGGGTCAAGGATGACGGCATTTTCGGACAGCCTGTCTCGGGGTAATAGGAATACTGGGGGCGATGGCCCTATTGATACACGCATAAAGAATGGCGTATCTTTTGGCCTCTTTTGGCCTGCGACTGCGTCAGACTCCCAAAATGTCCTCGACGTATCACTGGGGATACGCCTGCGGGCATTTTGCTCGTCTTCCTTGTCTCGGCTCAAAATAGGCTCAAAATCTCGCGCCATTCTTTATGCGTGTATCAATAGCGATATTGGCAAAGTTGCCGAAAGAAATTAAAATTCTTGAAAAATATCTTTCTTGACGATGATTTTGGATTTTTCTTTGAGTTCCTTCAGCCACTCTGAATAGAGCTCCATTTGTTTTTGGCGTCTCATGTTTTCTTTGCTTTTTTCTTTCTCAGCTTCAAATTTTTTAAGATCAGCACTTTCGCGTTGTTTTACCTTGAGAAGATACGTGTGATTTTGCAGTTGAAAGAGACGAGGGGCATAAGTTTTAGGTGCAAGATCAAAAACCACTTTTTTAATTTCATCTGCTTTGCCAATTTTGGGAAGGGTTAACACATTGCGTGCAAAGAGCCCCGTTTCATCCCACTTCAAATCATGTTTTTTGAGGATGCTCCCCAAGCTGCTTTTTTGGTCTTTGTTGTTCCAAACATCACTGGAGACTTGTTCAGCGAAGACCTTGGCCTTTTCTTCTTCCAGCCGTGTTTTCATAATGCTGTGTTTAACTTCCTCGAACGTTTTTTGTTTGGCCGCTCTACGATCTTCTACTTTAATTAAATGAAATCCAAAGGGTGTTTCAACAATGTTGCTGATCATGCCAGGTTGCAATGAGAAGGCTACCTCTTCAAACGCTTTCACCATTTTTCCTTTTGAAAAATAGCCAAGATCTCCACCTTGGGGTGCGCTTGAATCTTGGGAATGGCTTTTGGCCATTTCAGAAAAGTTTTGAGGCGTCACGAGGGATTGCACTTCTTTGATTTTGTTTTTGGCTGTTTCATCTGTTCCTTTTATCAGAATGTGGCGTGCTCTGACTTCTTCAGACTGTTTAAAAAGGTTTCCCTGTTCATTGTAATATTTTTGGGCCTCTTCCAATCGTTTGGGCTTGGAAAGCTCTAATTCTATTTCACCCTCCGTGACAAAGATTTTTGATTTGAAGGCATTCGGATCCATTCGAATAAATTCCAAATTGATTTTGTCATGTTCTAAAATGTATCGATCTTGAAGCTCTCGATCCGAAACGTGTACCTGTTTTTCAAACAAAGAAAGCAGCGCGTCCTGCGTTAATTCTTGCCTCACTTGAGATTCGTAAAATGCCGGCGTAAAGCGACGGTGTTTGAGGAGCAAAAGATAAATTTCTTTGTTAAACTTTCCCTCTTTTTGAAAGGCGGGTGTTCGCACAATTTCATCTCGAACTTGAAGATCTGTAATGGCCAGCCCCAACTGTTTGGCCCCTTGATTTAAAATTTTTTGATCGATCAATCGATCGAGTGTCAATTGTTTTAAATTAAACCGCTCGATGAGATCTTTCGAAAATTGATCTTTGAAAATATTTTGATAGAGCTCAATATCGCGTTCATAATGAAGTTGATATTCTGTGAGCGAAATCGATTCTCCATTGACTTTTGCAATATTGGAAAGGCCAACGCCACGTGATTGAAAATCACCGTAAAACCCCCAAAACACAAATACAATGGAAATCAAACTTACAAAAACAGTGAGTAAAATTTTTTGACGACGACGTATGGCATTTAACATAAAAAATAAAAAATAGTTGAAAGTGCCTGGAAATACAACCTTTTTCTTGTATTCCAGAAATGCATTTGTTACATTTTTTTCTTGCATGTCTACGTTTCTTGAAAAAGTAAAATTAAGATTGTCGCAAGATTTGGCGATTGATTTGGGAACGGCCAATACCTTGGTTTATTTGAGAGGAAAAGGCATTGTACTTTCGGAACCTTCCGTTGTGGCTGTTTACCGAGATCAGCGGCAGGGGCTCAAAAAAGTCTTAGCGGTTGGTAAAGAAGCTAAAGAAATGCTTGGCAGAACGCCTGGTTCTGTCTCTGCCATTCGTCCGATGAAAGATGGTGTGATTGCAGATTTTGAGGTCACTGGGGCGATGTTGCGCTATTTCATTCAAAAAGCGATTCCTCAAAGAACATTGTTGCGCCCTAGAATTATTATTTGTGTTCCTTTCGGGATTACCGAAGTGGAGCGACGTGCGGTCAAAGAATCTGCAGAAGCGGCTGGGGCAAGAGAAGTGTATTTAATCGAAGAGCCAATGGCGGCGGCGATCGGCGCAGGCCTTCCGATTACCGAGCCATCTGGCAATATGGTGGTTGACATTGGGGGAGGCACAACCGAAGTTGCTGTTATTTCATTGGGAGGAATCGTTTGTTCCAAATCGGTTCGGATGGCGGGAGATAAAATAGACCAAGCCATTTTACAATATTTAAAACGAAAGCATAATATTTTGATTGGCGAAAACACAGCAGAACAAATTAAAATTCATATTGGGACTGCGTATCCGACAGAACAAATTAAAAAAATGGATGTCCGAGGGCGGGACATTGTGGCAGGCATTCCAAGGACCATTCAAGTGACTTCAGAAGAAATCCGTGAAGCCATTCAAGAACCGATTTCTGTGATTGTCGAAGCGGTAAAATTTGTGTTGGAAAAGACGCCACCTGAGCTTTCGGCAGATATTGTGGATCGAGGGATTATTTTAACCGGTGGCGGTGCTTTGCTTTCGAACTTGGATTTATTGTTAAGAGAAGAAACTTCTTTGCCCGTGGTTGTCGCCGAAGATCCACTCACGACTGTTGTGAGAGGATCGGGACTTGCTTTAGAGTATTTAGACAAGTACGCAGGTGTGACCATTGACTGATGCTCACTTTTTTTAAAAAATACAAACTGGCGATCGTGATCTTTTTACTGATCGTTATTCCCTTATTTACGCTATCGACCAGTTTTAAGAACCAAAAAGAATTAAAATGGTATGATCAAGTTATTTTATGGGTGACGAGTCCTGTGCAAAAAGGATTTTCATGGTTTTATCATGCGGTGATTTCCAGCGTGGATCATTACTTTCTGTTGGTCCAAGTGAAAAAACAAAATGAAAAATGGATTCAGGAAAATCAGCGTCTGGTGGACGTCATTAACAACATGCGTGAAATTGAACTTGAGAATCAGCGGTTGCGAAATTTATTGGCTTTTAAGGAAAAGTATTTGCCTGCCGGGATTTCAGCAGAGGTCATTGCCAGAGATACCACCAGTGAGTACCAGACGGTTCGGATTAACAAAGGCTTGGATGTTGGATTTAAAAGGCGAATGCCGGTCATTGCGCCAGCAGGGGTGGTGGGGCAGCTCATTCAAGTGTGGCAGCATTATAGCGATGTGCTTTTGTTGACAGATCAAAACCATGCGGTCGATGCGATGGTGCAACGGTCTAGGGCCAGAGGCGTCATTAAAGGGGCGATGCCACCCATCTGTCAGTTACATTATCTTTCCAGAGCAGATGATATTCAAGTTGGGGATGTCATGATCACTTCAGGCATTGAAGGTATTTTCCCAAAGGGACTGAGAATTGGTACGGTTCAAAAAATAGAACAGAAAGCGGATCTTGTGGAGCAATATGTGGAAATTGAAACCAGCGTCAATTTATCGAAACTGGAAGAGGTGTTGGTGATCACCAATGCTGTGCATGTGACTTTTCCATCTGAAAGCAGTGAATGAAATATTTATTAAATTATTTTAATTTTATGTTGGCTTTAGGGCTGGGGTGGCTCGTGGTTGTGGTTCAATCCACCTGGCTCCACGAAATTTTTAATATCTATAAGCCAAATCTGTTAATGGTCATGCTTTCTTATTTTGCGCTCAATCGGTTTATGATTGAAGGAGGATTCTTAGCGCTTTTGTTGGGCTATTTTGTAGAAGTCAATTCTGGGGCACCGCTCGGGCTTTATATGGTGGTGTATGTGATGACGTATTATGCGGCTAAATTTTTAGGGATGGGATTTTATATTAAATCCCCATTGGCAGAAATTGTATTCGTTGCTGGGGTCAGCCTTTTTTATAAAGTCATTTTTTTATTGGTGATGGGTATTTTCGTGGATGTGCGATCTATCTTAGGGGCAGCCTGGATGACCGGGGTATCGATGGTGATATTAAATTGTCTTTTGACACCACTTGGATTTCATTTTTTGAGATGGATTGATGAAGTCACAGACAAAGAAAGGCCCTCTAAAACTGGAACTCAAGAGCGTGCGATTCAAGTATGGTAATGCTGGGGCAGCGAGAAGAAATCAGAGAGTATCAAGAACGCTACCGATATTTTGTATTGTTTTTAATGGGGGCCTTTTTAATTATTTTTTTGCGGATTTGGTACCTTCAAATTTTAAATGGCGATAAATTTTACATTTATTCTAAAGAGAACTCTCTTAAGCAAGAAAAAATTCCTGCGCCTCGCGGAAAAATTTTAGACCGAAATCGCGAAATCTTGGTGGATTCAGAACCTTCGTTTGATATTACCTGGACGCCCCAGTTTGTGACAAAAACAGCGCAAACGAAGCAATATTTGTCAAAGCTCATTGATATGACGGAGGCAGACATTGATCAGATTTTGCTGCGAGATAAGGTTTTGCCTGGATTTCATCCCCGAATTATTAAACAAGATGTCAGTCGTGATGATGTGGCCAAAGTAGAAGCCAATCTGTTTGATATGCCAGGCATTGAAGTGGGTGTCGCCATTAAGAGAATTTACCGAGATCGTGAAATGGGTTCCCATCTGTATGGATACATTGGCGAAACCAATGCGGATGAATTAGATCGCCTGAATCGACTTTCTTTTGAAAAATATTACATGGGGGATTTTATTGGAAAGTTTGGCATTGAAGAACGTTATGAAGAATATTTAAGAGGGATTGACGGTGCACAATATGCTGAGGTGGATGCTTTTGGGCGAAAAAAATCAACCGCAGGTGTTTTGTTTGACTATGATCAGCTCAAGCGTGATCCGATTGCAGGAAAAAATTTGGTGTTGACGATTGATCGAAATCTACAACAAAAAGCAGCAGAATTTTTTAAGGGTAAAGTCGGAGCGGTCATTGCTTTGGATCCCAGAACGGGAGAGATTTTGGCCATGCACAGTCAGCCAGGGTTTAATCCAACCGATTTTTCAAGAGGCATTGATCCCGAGATTTGGAATGGGCTCATCTCCAATCCAGATAAACCGCTATTAGATAAAACGATTCAAGACAGTTTTCCACCGGGTTCTACGTTTAAGACCATTACCGCATTGGCTGGCTTAGAAGAAAATGTGATTCCACCTCAAGAAGTCATCAATTGTAATGGGCATTATTATTTAGGACGTGGGCACTACCGATGTTGGACATGGCGAGATGGAGGGCATGGCCAAGTGAACATGCATCGTGCCATTAAAGAATCGTGTGATGCTTATTTCTATCGGTTGGGGGTGGCGCTGGGTGTGGATCGTATTGCAAAATATGCAACGTTACTGGGGCTCTCTCGAAAAACTGGGCTCAATTTAAAAGGGGAAGTGTCCGGAACGATCCCATCGGAAGCCTGGAAGAAAAAAAGATTTGGAGAAAAATGGTATCCCGGGGAAACACCATCGATTGCCATTGGGCAAGGATATGTGACGGTCACTGCCTTGCAACTTGCAAAATCCTATGCTGCGATTGCCAATGGTGGAAAATTATATCTTCCGCATGTGGTCAAGCGCATTGAAGAAACCAATGGGGAGTTGCTTCATCAAGCTGAGCCGCAATTGACGCGTATTTCTAAAATTTCTCCTCGGACGCTTAAAATTTTAAAAGATGGTTTGTATGCCGTTGTCAATGAACCCGGAGGCACTGCGTATTGGTCCGCGCGTTGGGATGGCTTGGATATCGCTGGCAAAACCGGAACCGCTCAGGTGATTCGAATTCAAAAGGGTGATCGAGAAAAAAAATGCGAGCAATTGGAATTTAAATACCGCGATCATGGGTGGTTTGTGGGGTTTGCACCGGTGGATGATCCCAAAATTGTTGTTGTGGTCTTGGCGTTGCATGATTGCCATCCTTACAGTGGGGCGACGACCGTTGTTCGCAATATGATTCGTGAGTATTTAAAAGACAAAGTGAATCCTTCAAAAATAAGATTTAAACCCAAACATCCGAAACAGGAAACCATTCCCCATGCGTAGTCGGTATGTTTCTGATTTTCACTTTCCTTTTTTTATTTCTGTTCTTTTTTTATGTATCGTCGGTGTTTTTAATTTGTACAGTGCTTCGCATCAATCCGCTCATCCGCAATGGTTGTATCAAATTTATTGGCTTTTCATGGGGTTGGGGGTGGCGGGCTTGATGACGTTTTTGGATTATCGTATTTTTGAGCGCTTGGGGTACCCCCTTTATTTTATTAATTTATTTTTATTGTTGTTGGTGATGCTGATTGGGCCTCGCATTTATGGGGCACATCGTTGGATTGATTTAGGATTTATGCGGTTACAGCCTTCAGAGCTCATGAAAATTTCTTTGGTGTTGGTGCTTGCGCAATATTTCCATGCGGATCGAAACGTTGGGGGATATCGTTTGGTGGGGCTCATTCGTCCCATGATGCTTTTAGGGATGGCGGCAGCGTTGGTTGTCATCGAACCCGATTTGGGGACAACGTTGCTTCTGTGTTTTATTGCGGGTTCTATTTTTATGTTTGTTAAAATTAAGTGGCAATCTTTGCTGATTTTGGCGGTGATAGGGGCCCTGTCTGCCCCCTTGGCCTATCATTTTGCGCTGAAAGATTATCAAAAAGACCGTGTGAAAACCTTTCTCAATCCGAGTCGGGATCCTCGTGGGAAAGGTTACCATGCGTTACAATCCATGATTGCGGTGGGGTCTGGTAAATTTTATGGAAAAGGGCACATGAAGGGATCTCAAACCCAGCTTGCATTTTTACCAGAACAACACACGGATTTTGTATTTTCTGTTTTTGCAGAAGAGCATGGGTTTGTGGGGGTAACGCTTTTTTTGATTATTTATATTGTGATGATTTTCATGGGATTAGATATTTCAAAGCACGCCAGAGATAAATTTGGGGCGATCTTGGGCTTTGGCATTACCTCTATTTTCTTTTGGCAGGCTTTCATTAATATTGGGATGGTGATTGGGGTTTTGCCCGTCGTTGGCATTACGCTCCCCTTTTTCAGTTATGGGGGGTCGTCTTTGATTATTTCAATGATGGGGGTAGGGGTGTTGTTATCGATCCACTTGCGACGATTTATATTTTAACAACCCCTTTAAAGGATTGAATCTAAAAAACTTTTTAAGCTTGCAACCGGATGGTCGCCCACCAATTGTTTGGCAACTTTTCCATTTTTAAAAACAATCAATGTTGGAACACCTCGAATGCCATACTGTGAAGGGGTTTGAGGGTTATCATCTACGTCTAATTTTGTGAATTTAATTTTGCCACTGTATTCGGTTGCCAATTGATCGATCTTGGGTCCAAGGGCTTTACAAGGTCCGCACCATGTTGCCCAAAAGTCCACCAATGTGGGCTGGGTGGCTTTTAACACTTCTTGTTCAAAATTTTGATCGCCAATGGTTTTAATGTTGTCCATCAAACCTCCTCTTAAAATATCAATAATCATATAATTATTTTAAGCATGCTTTCAACCATTTAATGATTTGACAAGAAGGATGAACCCCGCCTAAACATAAGGACATGCTGACGCGTCGTGATTCTATTTTAAAGCGCATTGATGCTGCTTTTCAAGAAAGCGCAGAAGTTAAACTGGATTTTGTTAAAAAACATCGGGAAAAGCTCTATGTCGTTGCTGAGGTTTTGGTGGAAACGTTTCGTTCGGGGCGAAAAATCCTGGCTTTTGGCAACGGTGGCTCAAGTTGTGATGCTCAGCATTTTGTGGGTGAGTTTGTAAATCGGTTTATGAAAGACCGAAGGCCATTGCCAGCGATCGCATTGACAGCCGATAGCAGCATTTTAACGAGCTGTGCGAATGATTATTCCTATGAAGATGTTTTTGCACGTCAGATTCATGCGCTGGGGGGTTCACGAGATGTTGCTTTTGGCATTTCAACCAGCGGGAACTCCAAAAATGTGCTTTTGGCCATGGGGGCTGCAAAAGAAAAGGGGCTTCTGACCGTTGGACTGACGGGATACGATGGTGGAAAACTAGGGCCTCTGGTCGATTATCATTTGAATGTGGGGCTTGGCAAAACCCCTCGGATTCAAGAAACCCACATTGTGATTATTCATTTATTGTGTGAAATTGTAGATCACGTTCTTTTTGAACATCCGTTTTTGAATTAAGCCTTTGTTGTGTCGATTTTTTTCGAAGCATTCTGTTTTCCATGAGTTGCAATACGGCAGGTAGGAACGTGACGGCGGTTATGAACGTCAGAAAAATTCCTATAAAAGATAAGAGCCCAAAGCTTTCAATGCCACGGTGGTTGGCGAAGAAGAGCGCTCCAAATCCAATCATGGTGGTAAGCGATGATAGAAATACAGCGCCTCCCGTATGTCGAATTACAAAGCGAAGTGAGCGAGGCCCCATTTCTTGGTACCTGTGAAAAATATGAAGACCGCTATCAATCCCCATGCCAATTAAAATCACAAAAATGACACAATTCATGAAATTGAGTTTGATGTTGAAGACATAAAGAAAAGCGATCAAGGATAAAAAACCTGCGATGAGTGGAGACATCACGAGCGCCACAGAGGAGAATCTCTTGAGGTCCATAAAGAGTAATACCAAGAGAGCCATGAGGCTTGCCAAGAGGGCGAGCGGCCCTTCTCTTTGAATGAGCATGAGAATGTCAGAGAAAATGACTGCTTCCGAAGCAACGATGATATTTTGATTTTTTGCTTCTTTCTGAAATTGGCGAATTTCATCTGCAAACCGGACCACTTCTTTCCCTTGCCAAAGGTCAACGCCTGGAAAAATAAACAAAAAAGAACCTTCGTAGCCATTGATCGGATTATATTGTTGTCTTAAGAGTGGGGGTAGGTCGTTCAGACCAAAAGATTCAACCGAGGTCCATTTTTTTAAATTTTGAAGTTCTTGAGATTCATCTGTGTCTAAAAATTTAAAGGCTTTGTCGTTACTTAATTTTCGAATATCTGCGATGATTTTTAATTTTTCTGGTTGATGTTCTGGAACGTAGGAATAAAGGGACATGCCATTTTTGATGGTAGAGTTGGGGGTCTTTTTTCGAAGCGTATCTAAAGTTTTGTGTAACTGGGGTAATTTTTTGGGATCTTGCACATAGACGACGGCCGGTGAAAGCGAGACGCCAAAATAGCTACTGATTTCTTCCTGCAACGCCAGCGTGCCGAAGCTGTCTGCAGAGAGCTTTCGAAAATCATAATCGAATTGAATTTGAAAAACGCCCCACAGGCCAAGGGCCATGATGCCGATAGATGCGCAAAGTGTTACGAGGGGTTTGGGGTATTTTTGGTGATGAATCCAAAAATCAGGTTGAGCCAAAACCAGTGCCAGTTTTGGGCGATAGGGAATTATTTTTTCCTGAGCAACCAGTAAGGAGGGAAGCACCAGATAGGTGGTGATTAAGCAAATGAGAATGCCCATTCCAGAGATCCAACCAAAATGGGAGAATCCTAAAAACTGGCTGGGGGTTAAAACCAGAAAGGCAATGGCGGTGGTGACCGCTGCCATGAAGACAGGTTTTCCACAGGCCTTAAAAATTTTAAAGACTGCTTCTTCGAGTGGCAGGTGATGTCGTCGTTCTTCCAGATAGCGAAGATACAAATGAATTCCAAAATCAATGCCCAATCCCGTCAGGACCCCAATCAGGATCGAAGAAACGACATTCAAATACCCAATGGTTAATGTGGCAAAGGCGACGGTATAGAGAATGGAAAGCAGGAGCGGGATCGCAATGATCAAAACACTGCTCCATCGGCGCGTATAGAGGATGATGGATAGCAGAACACCGATAATGGCAATGAGGGATGTGCGTCGTAAATCTTGGTTCATAAACTGCGCTTCTTCCAATTGGGTGACGTAGCGCCCCGTGTATTTAACCTTGATATTGGGATCAAATGATTTTGGGTTTAAAGTGGCGATGAGGGCTTGCGTTTTGGAGAGCAATGTTTTTGAAAAAGAAAGATTGGTGGCCAAACCCTTGGGTTTGGCCAATAACACAACGCGCTCGGGATTTTCGGTGACATAATAATCTCGGATGAGGGATTTTGTGTATTTTTCTTTTAAATCATCTATTTGAAAAGAATCTTTTTCTTCTAGAAGATCGATGTAAAACGGGTTGTGTCGGTTTCTTTCATAATGTATTTTTTTGGCCAGTCGTTGTTTTAGGATTTCAAGATCGGGGAGATCTATAAATAAGAGCGAGCGGGGCTCAAAAAAATTGCGGTCGAACTGATAATCCACGTAACTGATCTCTGGAAAGGTACTTAATTTTTGAGCCAGAATGTCCGCCAATGCTTTGGTTTGAGAGAGTTCGCCGCCTTCTAAAACAACAATGAAATAACCTTCTCCACCGGCACGTTCTTTGATGGCATTTAATGATTTTAAAGAAGGAAAATAATCGGGCAAGAGCTCCAAAAAATCACTTTTAAATTTTAAGGCTTGACTGGTCTGAAATGAGCTTATGGCGCCCAGGGTGGCGACCAGGAGAATGAGCCACCAACACTTGAGCACAAACCATGTAAAATAGGTTGCAATACGATTTTTCATTTGACGCTCTCAGAATTTATCGGCATCATAAAACTAAAAATGTAGTGGTTGTTTGGCGGGTGTTCTCTTGAGATATTCCGATTCCCTTCGAAATGCGAAGTGTCTGGTGCTTTGGGTGAGTTTCTGGTTGTTGGTGCCAATGGCACGAGGTCAGGCGGCTCCCAATGGCAACATTAAAATTTCATTAAAACAGGCGATTTCGGAAGCTTTACGACACAATGAAGAAATCAAAATGGCGCAAGAAGATGTGTCTTATGCCGAGGGCCAATATAGCTATTACAAGGCTAAAATTTTGCCTCAAATCACCAATGTGGCGTTGCTGATTCCACTTTATTCTGATACCGGAAACGCCCTCACGAACCAGGATGATCGCGATCAATGGGGGGCATGGATTAAAAACACACTGACCTTGAAACAGCCCATCTATAGTTTTTCACGATTTGGAAGTTACAAGACAGCTGCCACTGAAAATATCAAAGCCAAAAAATTTCAGCAAAAGATGAAGGAAGCGGATGTGATCCATGAAATTAAAGAGTTTTATTACGGGATTCAAACCGCCTATGGTTTAAAAAATGAACTCTTGGATTCGCAGATGGAATTAAAGAAAGTGATCGAACGGGTAGACCAGTTGCTGAAAGAGGAATCTGGAGAAGTTCGCAAGGAAGACGCTTATAAATTAAAAACCATTTATGAAGAACTGATTCAAAAGATGAAATTGGCGGAAAAGAATTTTGAATTAGCAAAAGTGGCACTTCTTTTTAAAATGGGTTACAGCGCAGGCCAATCTCTTGAGTTGGACAATTACGATTTAAAGCAGGAGCCCTTTGTTTTAAAGCCCCTGGCAGAGTATGGAACTTTGTCCATGGATCATCGTCCGGAATATCGGGCTTTGGAGGCGGGGGTGATCGCAAGAGAGGCGCTCGTGAGAGCGGAGCAAAAAAATCGATACCCCATTTTATTTATTGGCGCCATGATTGATATCAATGAAACGCCGAGCGATATTCGTACACGTCAAGCATCTCCCTATGCCTATGATCCTTATAATTTGAGTCAAGGGGGTCTGGGGTTGGGGATGCATTGGAATTTGGATTTTTGGGTGGTCAATGCAGAAGTGAAAAAGAAAAAAGCAGAGTATTATCAATTGGTGCATCAGCAAGAACTCGCCAAAAAGGGACTTCCGGTGGAACTTAAGAAAGCTTATTTAGAATTTGAAGAAGCCCAGCATAACATTGAGCATGCGGGACGACAACGAGAGTATGCTAAGAAATGGTTCATGCAATCTGTGGTGGGGTGGGGCTTGGGGACTGGAAAAACGAGTGAAGTGTTAGAGTCCGTTATTTTTAAGGGCCTTGCGGCTAAGAATTATTACGAGGCTCTCATGCAGCACAATATGTCGATAGCGGCGCTTTCAAAAACCACTGGCGTGGAACTCCTGGGCTATCTAAAAAATTAAAACGTGCCGTTGCCTCCGGAGGAATGAATTGTAAACCACGCGGTCAATTTAAGCTTCGCTGAAATGAGAGGAAGGGGCTATCTTATTGTTGTTGACTCCGTCAACAACTGCATTTTCCCTGCGAGGAAGTTGCCGCTCAGCTCTCGGCCTCGCTCTTTTGCCCTTCAGGCAAAAGCCATGCCCGCTCGGCCTGCGAGATGGGTTTACCATTCATTCCTCCGGAGGCAACAGCACGTTTAAAAAAATAAATCTTTATCTACTAGACCCAAACTTACGAATAAGTGTCTTTTCCTCACTTTTTTGAGAGCTGGCGACGAGGCTTTTCTACAGAGGGCTGCTACATTTTATTTCTTTGGGGCGTTGATTTTGATGTTGGGGAGTTTTTGATTGGGTGTTTCAGATTTGTCAGGGGGTCCCACCATCACATTAGAGGGTTGTTCTTTTTCAGTGGCTGTTTTTCGGTCTGGGCCTGCGAGACTTGGAAGCTTGGCAATGACTTTGAGGGTGGCAATCATTTTGTTGAGTTCCGCCGCATAGAGTTGGTGGCGGCTTCTGGCGACAGAATAGGTGACCAAAATAGCCACGCCATTTTTAACGGTTGCCAAATAGCGCGTATAAAAATTCTTGAGTTCACTGCTTAAATGAATCGCATCAATCCATTCGGCGTTTTGAATATTTTTGGTTTTAATGACATTTACTTTAGAGCTTAACGGGCGTCCTTTAAAGTCCATGATTTTTTTGGGTTGTTTTAGATACTCGTAATAGGCTTTTAAATTATCATCTTTACCGGGTATTTTGGCAGCAATAATAATAATGGCATCTGCTTTTTTGAAATTCTCAAGTGGGCGGCAAACGTACTCAGTGCCGTCCAATTGACATTGCCATTGGTTTGAAAGCTGAAACTCAATAAAATTGGTTTTAAACGTTTTGTCTTTGACAACGCCTGTTTGGGCGTAAGTCGTGGTGCCTAAGAATACGAAACCACAACCAAGACACGTGAGTAACTTTGTAAGCGATCGTCTCATGACATTTCCCCCTTTATGCTAGAGATACCTATTGTTTAAAGAATACACGAGGATGACCTTTTTCTCAATTACATGTATTTTTTAATCTTTAAGCTCACCCGTTCAAACAGCGAACGACGGCCATTGGCATCCAACTCGCTGAAAGGGATATTTCCGTAGTACCCTGGGGCTGAATTTTCGGTGCCTTTTTGTAGCATTTGAGAAAATAAGTCATTGACGTTGTAGTCTTCGGGAAGGGAGGCATAGACCCCTGCTTCTTCCCCAGCGTCATCATACGATGTTTGACTCATGACAGATCTATTTTGAGAAGAGCTCGATGGTTCCAACCTGGTTTTGAGTGATTCGTCTGAATTTGAACCATTGGCATTTTCCAGGAGCGACTCATTTTCAGATTTAATTTTAGAAAGATCATCCGCCGAAACATACTTTTCAGGATGAGCTTGGATGTCATCAATATCTAACCCTTTGGCACGGATGGAAGTGAATGCGGAATCTCGTTTTTGGGTAATATCTTTAGAGACCTTATCCACATCACCGGGGGTTAAGGTTGGGGCAGCGGTACAATTGGGATCTTCTGCTGGGCATCCTGCGCCTCCATCTGGGGTGGGTCCATCGATGAGCGTGTTGGATTTTTTGAGCTTATCGGCTTCGGCTACTTGCATGCCTGCCATGACCGTTGCCGCAGTGGCACCGGCAAAATCCATGACGGCAGCGACACACGCGTAGTAATTTTCTGCACCGCATTCTACTGAGTTTTTAGCACCCGCTTCTCCCATCCCATAGGCACCCATGAGAGACATATTTGCGCCCATGAGTTGCATGGCTCTGGGATCTTTCGCGTACAGTTGGGTTGATAGTAAAAGACCACTTAATACAATGGTTATTCTAAATAAGTACTTCATTAGATGACCTCCTCTTTCAATTGCGGACCTTTTTTCTGATACGCATGGGTGACACGGCTAAAGAGCGAAGGGCTGTCTTTCCCAAGGACAATATTCTTTTTGTCTTCATCTTTGCTGCTGGTATTGACTTGCGTAAAGCCGTCTTTGAGATCGTTCCCTTTAAGATCGCCAGGTAAAAATTGGCTGATGTCAAAGCCTTCTCCAGAGCCTGCACCAAAGTCTAAAGAAACATAGGGTTCAGCGCTGTCTCCAGCACTTCCACCACCGGAAGCACCATAGCCAACATCTGAAGAATAGGCTAAATCTGATTTGTCTTTCTCACCGTTTTTGCCACCAACCGAGGGGGCGCCACCCAGAGAGGTGCCTTCTAAGAAGGAAGGAGTATGTCCATTACTTCTACCGCTATCATTTCCAGCGGCAGTTCTTCCTGGCCCATTCGTATCTGAAGTTGTATCAAATCCAGGGGAAAATCCTTCGGTCGTGTTAAATGGTGTGGTTTGGGGGCCTGGCAAAGGTTGTTCGCAAGAAGGATGAAATGCAAATTCAGGTTTGGTGCAATCAATGCCATCTGTTTGCGTGGGGTCGCCCGTTTGGCGATCCAATTCTTTCCCCATTTGATAGCTCATGTACGCCATATAACCAGCCGCAGCACCTGCGACCATCGAAGCGCCACCTGCAATATAATTACTCCATTTGTTTTTCATGGTGGAGCTGGCAGCTTTTTCTTGGGCTTTGATGGCTCTCGAAAGTTCGGCGTTGTCTGTTCTGATGCCTTCGCAATCTTCTGTAGATTCGCTACCATTGGCCTCTTGTTGTGCACAGGCAGCAAGTTTATTTTTTAATTCAACATCTACAGGTTCATTCTGAGCAATGCTTGCGTCGTTTTCCATCATCGCTTCATCGTATTTGCCGCCCATTTCAAAATATTTGGCACTATCTAAGACCATTCCAGTTGAGGCCATGCCTAAAGTAGTTGCATTGGCGATGGATGCGGTTTTTGGATCTTTGGTTGCTGAATTAATGGCATTGCCAACTTGGCCTAAGTTTCCCAAAGCCTGACCCAACATTTGATTTTTAGCATCTTCAATAAACTCAGAAGAAGGTTTGGCCACACCTGCGACATAATTTTCTTGTGTGTTTGGGAGTGTTTTATTTACTTTATAGCCTTCCATATCGCGATCTTCGTATTCTGCTCTGGAGTTATCGATTTCGCGTGCGAGATCTTGTTCTGGATCGATACCAAGTCTTTTCTTTAGGTTCGCATCATATTGTGCCGCTTCTTTTGGTGTTAAGGTGATTGGGTTATCGTCAACCATAATGGTTCTGCCCTCTTGTTCCGGTGTTTCATCTGCTTGTACGGGCATTCCATAGAACCCCACCATGGTTAAACCGATCAGTAAATTAATTTTTAATAAGTTTTTCATATTTTTCCCCTCCATCATACTTTTATTAATTGCAAAAGGCGTGCCAACGTAACGGCTGACAAAGGGGTGGTTGAAATCATTATGGTTTTTGTTTTTTTCCGACGGAAAATTAAATTCTCATTAAATTTTAATGTTGAATCGGCGTGAGCGAAGCGGGAGCTGGGTCTTGTAAGTACGGTGCGATCGATTGTAAGGGGACGAGTTTAATACTGTAGCCTGCTCGTTGATTCCAACTCGTGGCCATGGTGCGTTGAGAAACACCCCATTGAAAGGGTGTTTCGGTGGCATCTGTTGGGTGCGGTAAGGCTTGAGACGTGGTGCGATATTCAATGATATATCTTTTTGAGTCCCAAGGATTTGGAACGAGAATTGGGCGATGGGTGTCTTCTTTTCGTTCGTCTGGGTCTTTTTCGAATGCGCGCCCTTCAACTTTTAAGCCAAAAAGGACTTCAGTGTCATTGATGGTGGTTTCTTCATCAAATCTTAACATGGGAATATAAGCAGTTCCGCTGGGTACTTGGGGGGCGTTGATTTGTACCACTTTCCCAAATTGATCATCGCTGTCATTTTGAGGGCCCATGCGACTTCCAAAGGGTTGAGCCGCGGCCAAGGCTGTTAACGTCCATTTTCCCAAAGCAGTTCCAGGCATAAAAGGCAGTTCTGGGGTAGCGGTGAGCTTGAGAGCATAAAATGTTTTAACGCTTGGATCTTTTTTGACCCCCACCATAAATCGTCCGACGGGGATGGGGTTATAGATATCGACGGTATTATTTCCAGAAGAGCTCGGAGAAAAGGTTGTGTAAAAAACGGTAAAATCTTTTTCTATGGGGCGAATTCGGATGTAACCTTCTTTGGGGGATAACACTTGAACGCCTTGAGGACCCAGCCCCAAAAGATTCGCTTCGTTGAGATTTTTTTTAGCAGTTTGATAAGCCAAGAAATTAAAGTTTTGCGGGGCTTGAGAAATCGAAAGCCCTTGAGCAAGGTAATACATCTGTTGTCCAATAGGGCCATTAATAAAATTCCAAGAGGGTGGCACAATTTGGGGGGTATCCAAAGGTGCATCATTTTCATTGAGATGTGAGTTAAAAATATGAGTGAGGGTGCCGCTTCTCGAAGAATCAAAATAGGCCCTGTAGAGGTCAGATGCAAAATTTCGATAGGCTAGAATATCTTGAAGTGCCTTTTCCAGATTAAATTTACTGTATTCGTCCCAGTTGCCTTGGAGTTTAATGGTGGTATCTTGCGCAAGCATTTCTAAGCTTGCCAGAATTGCGCCTGCCAGAGGATCTCCGCTTCCAATGGCAGCAATAAAGGGAAGTCCACCCGGAACGCTTACCCCGCTGCCGGGGACTTGTGTGTTTTCACAGGCTTTAAATTTTGTGCCAGACGTGCCTGTGTCAGTTCCAAATAGGTCTCCAAAACAATAGCTGGGGACGGTTTGATTCACTTGGGTCCAAGTACCTGTTTTGTTTAAATTGGCGATTCGCTCCGAATCTCTTGGATCTGGAAAATCGCGATGGCGGTCGTTAAACCCCACCCAATAATTGTACATCCAGCTTTTAAAATTTTTGCGCAGTTCATAATTCTTCCATCCCATCATATTGAGAATACGACCTTGCTCTGCCGCGGCAGCCAGTGCGGCCATATCCGCTGCATTTTGAAGATTGATCTTGTGATGGACCAACATCCCCATGTTGATGGCCAAGCCCATGAACATGTACAGCAAGCTAAAGCTCAAGAGGACAATAATTGCCACTTGGCCAGAAGTATTTTTTAATGTTTTTTTAATCTTACGTGTTTCCATCTCTATGGGACCTACCCTTGATACTTATCGGAAACTAATAAATTTAGTATACTGACTTTCTTCAAAAAATCGATGGTTCAAAAAAACAGCGCAATATCTTTGGGTCATTCTTTCGGACGGATTTGCGACCCCCAAATTTACAAAAATGAGCACAAATGAGCTTGATTTGGCCTGGCATGATTTTTGCTAGTATTTTTCCATGGAAATAACTTTTAACTTCGCTTAAAAATGAAAGGATCTTCAATGAAATCCAAAATACCTCAATATGTAACCGTTAAACATTTTGATGCCTTTGTGTCAAAGTTGGATAAAAAGCTAGATGTTTCTGTAGAACGACTGGATCAAAAGATCGATGGTTCTGTAGAACGCCTGGATCAAAAGATCGATGATAAATTTGATAAATTAGGCGCCTATATGGTGACGCATTTTTATACCAAAGGTGAAATAGATCGGAAATTTTTTGAATTTGGACAAAAAATGGATCGAGGCTTTCAAAAAGTAGATCAGCAATTTAAGGATCAAATGCATCAAATCAAAATTTTATTTGAAAGCGTAAAATCAGATAATATCGGAATTTTGCATGACAAAAATAAAAGTCAGGATGAAAAAATAGAGGATCACGAAAAACGCATTACCCATCTAGAGAAAGAATTTTAACGTCACTCGATTACAATTTATTTTCTATTATTTTTTTAAAAATTCGGTTTACCCAGAAATTAATTTGGGCCGTGCAGGCTTCGAACCTGCGACCCTCTGATTAAGAGTCAGATGCTCTACCAACTGAGCTAACGGCCCATAAAAACCATTGAAAAAGCCCCATCTGCGTCGTTGCCTTCGTCATATCTGCCTCAACGTACTTATCCAGTACGCCTCGGTCGCTCTTCCTTGGGGCGGCGCGCCTGGGCCTTTTTGAATGGTTTTTATATATACGAAAAATATTTTCTTCACACAATAAATCTTTTAATATACCTTTCTTAAAATGACTCTGTTAACGAGGCGGCTTTTAAAGTGGTTTAAAAAATTTGGACGCACATTGCCCTGGCGAGGGGCGAAAGATCCTTACAAAATTTGGATCTCTGAAATCATGCTGCAACAAACCCAAGTTGAAACGGTTAAGGCCTATTACACCCGTTGGCTCCAAAAATTTCCAAAGGTCGAGTCCGTCGCAAGTGCCACAGAAGAAGAAGCGTTAAAAGCGTGGGAAGGGCTCGGGTATTATGCCCGTGCCCGAAATTTTCAAAAGGCCTGCCGAATGGTTTGCAACGAATTTCAAGGAAAGATTCCTTCGGACCCCAATCAATTGGAAAAACTTCCTGGCATTGGGCCTTACACAAAAGCGGCCATTGCTTCCATGGCCTATCGCAAACCGCTTGCCTGTATGGATGGCAATATTAAACGAATTGTGTGTCGCTTACTTGCCATTGAACACCCCCCCTCGCATCGATTGCTTGCTATTGAAAATTTTTTAAACCAACATCTTCCCAAAACGCGGCCGGGTGATTTTAATGAAGCGTTGATGGATTTGGGTTCTATGATTTGTACCCCCCAAAATCCAAAATGCTTGGTTTGTCCGATCCACACGTATTGTAAAGCGTATGAACAAAAAATTCAGGATCGCCTGCCCGTCAAAGAGAAAAAAATGAAAAGACCCCATTACCTTATTTCTGTGGGGGTGATCTGGAAAGGAAATAAAATTTTAATCAGCCGGCGAAAGTCCAAAGGATTATTGGGGGGATTGTGGGAATTTCCCGGTGGAAAAATAGAAGCATTGGAAACACCACAAGCTTGTGCAAAAAGAGAAATTAAAGAAGAATTAGGTGTCGAGGTTTCGATTGGAGAACAATTTGGAAAAGTAAAACACGCCTTTACCCATTTTTCGATTGAAATGCATGCCTTCCATTGTCGTTATGTTTCTGGAAAACCTAAAACGTTGGGATGTTCTGATTGGCGCTGGGTGCAATTATCGCAGATCCCTGAACTTGCCTTCCCAAAGGCAAATCACAAATTGTTTGAGCTCCTGCCACGTCAAAATCCTTTCCTGAAATCGAATCAAAAAATGATTCTATAAATTGTCTTGTATCTATTTCTCTTTCAAATTGATGAACTTGATAACGAAAGGCTGAACTCTTGGGAAGTCCATGAGAATACCATGCAAAATGCTTACGCATGAGTTTCACCCCCAAGGGCTCCCCGTAACGTTCTACGGAGAGTGCCAAATGTTCTAAAATAATATTTTTAATTTCTGGCCAACGGATGCGTCTCGTTTGTTTTGGGGGGGCATAGGCTTTAATCTCTTGAAATAACCACGGTTGGCCCAGAGCGCCTCGTCCAATCATAATGCCATCACAACCTGTTTCTTGAAACATCCGTACCGCACTTTCGCAGGTTGTAATATCGCCATTTCCAATGACGGGAATTTTGATCGTTTCTTTGAGCTTTCGAATTTCTTCCCATCGTGCCTGGCCTTTAAAGGCTTGTGTTCGGGTACGGGCATGTAGAATCACAAACGCACAGCCACAGGCTTCGGCGATCTTTGCGATTTCTGGGTAATTCAGTTCCTGCTCATCCCACCCCAGTCTTATTTTGATGGTCAGGGGAATCGAAATAGATTTTTGGATGGTCAATAGAATTGTTTCTACAAGCTTGGGGTCTCGCATCAAAATACAGCCGGCTTTGCTTTTGGTTACTTTTTTGGCTGGGCAGCCCATATTGATATTAATGAGTGCGGCACCTGCATCTTGCGCCATGGAGGCTACCTGAGACAACGTTTTCGGGTCATCGCCGGCAATTTGAATGCCGACCGGGTGCTCTTCGGGATGAATGTCCATTTTTCGTAACACTTTAAGACCGCCATGAAGTACGCCATTGGAGTTAATCATTTCGCTAAAGACCAACCCACACCCATAACGCTTTACAATAACACGGAACAAAAGATCGGTGATTCCGGCCAAGGGCGCCAACATTAAATTGTTTTCTAGCTTCAAATGTTCAAGGTGAAGTGGGTGGATATCAGCGGCATTCATAGCGGCAAGGTAACATAAAACGTTGTCCCATGCGACTTCGAACTTTTAAGGGTTAGTTCTCCTCGATGTGCTTTCACAATGGCGCGGCACCAGGGCAGCGAAATGCCAGCACCTAATTTGTGGGTCAAAATATCTTGAATGACCATGAACGGTTCAAAAATTTTCTCAGATTGTTTTTTGGTCAGAGTGTCTCCCTTGTAACTTACGGTGACCACAATTTTATGTTGATCGATCTTGGCATCAAGAGCGATTTTGGTTTTGGGGGCCGCTTGAATAATGGAAAAGGCTAACAATTTATCGAAGGCTTTGTTAAGAAGCGTGGCGTCGGCCGAAAGCGGCATGTTTTTTAAGTGTGTGGCATCGATTGCGATTTTTTTTTCAAGAGCCTGTTCGTGGTCCTTCACAAAAACAGCCTCTAAAATTTTTTTTAGGTCACAGGACGTTCGAATCAGTTTTAATTTCCCCAGTTGTGCTTCGATGAGGTCCAGGGTTTGCATTGAAATGGATTCTAGTTTTTGGGCGCCTTCTTGGATGCGTTGTAAGAATTTTTCGCGATCTTCGGGGGTTTCGTCTTTTTTGGAAAGAAGCGCATCGGTGAAAGACAAAATGGTGGTCAGCGGTGTCTTTAACTCATGGGCAATCAGCATGAAAAAGTTATTCTTGGCGGTGTCTAATTCTTTGAGTTTTTCATTTTGGAGCCTCAAGGTGGATTCTAGTTCATAATGCTCTATGGCTTTTTTAATTTCCAATAGAAGGGCATCGTTGTTCCATGGTTTGGTAAGATAGCGGAAAACATGGCCACGATTGATGGCCGAAATGGCTGCTTCGATGTCACTGTAGCCTGTGAGCAGCATTCGAACCGCATGCGGTAAAAGGGTTTGTGATTGTTCCAAAAAATCAACGCCGGATAAACCCGGCATACGCTGATCACACATCATGACTGCAATATCTGGGTGTCTTTTTAATTGAGAGAGCGCTTTTTTCGGTTGGTCTTGGGTAATGACCGTATAATGATCTCGAAACAATCGTGCGAGCGATTCTAAAATAGCCTTTTCATCATCTACAATAAAGAGTTTATATTTTTTCATGCCAGATTTCCCAAGTGTTTGATTTTAAATAAAGTTCATCGCAAAAGTCTATTGTTTCCGCTCATCCAATTTTAATGTTACAGGGCTTTACAGGATTGGTTTTTTCATCAGTAGACTTGAAATTAAGTTGAACGTTTCAGGAGAAGAAGTGATGATGCGATGTTTCCAGTTTTCTAAAACATTAACACAAGCTATTTTAATGATTTTTTTTATTTTTTACATTGTAGGCTGTGCTCCGCCAGAAAGAGCTGTAAGTCAGAACTCAGGAGCTGCCGGCACAGGAACTGAAAGTGTATTGCCATCACCAGAAGCGCCGATTGTAGCGCCTCCAAGTGTGGTTACTCCAACTTCCTCCGGAGATGTTTCTATTCATCTCATGCCGGATTCAGATGTTTTGGCGGCCCCTCAAGTGATTTCCAGCGTTCAATTTGAACGCCGTGCGATGACTCCGATTGATATTTTTGTTGGAAATTCTATTCGTGGAGATTCTCTCTCATCCATTTCGTGTCAAAATCAACCGACCGGGACACTGGTTCCCTTTAGAGCGGGGCAAAATCGTTCAGATGAGTATTTAACCACCGGTTCTTTAAGCAGATCTGCTGGAGGGTCTGTGAAAATATTTTATTGTTATGTCTTGTATGAAAATGAATCTCGTTCAAATGCCTTATTGAGGTCTCAAACGTTTGAACGTGAAATTATGTTTGTGGACAAGATCATGTTAACAACTCCTCAACATGAGTTCTTCATCGAACGTGTGGTTGCTGGGAGTAATCGTTTTATTGATTATCGCCTGAAATTTGAATTTTCTGTAGCCGCGCCTCGTGGCATTGAAAGAATTTGGTTGGAAGATAATCTGGGGATGACCAAAGATTATTGGAAGAAAGGCCATGGGGATAAGCTGATCGGTCAGGGAATGAACAAGGCTTTGAATCAGCGTGATGGGTTCCCTCCAGGGGCAGATTCCTTTACGCTTCATGCAACGGATGAAGCCGGCAATGAAGTGACCCAATCTTTTTCACTCCAAGAGAAAGATCGAATTTGGAGGAAGCTTGCTGGGGGGAATCTGGGCGCAACCTTGGTGGCGCCTTTTGATGTCAAAATAGATTCATCCCGAAATATGTATTTTTCAGATATTGTCTCTAATCAATTTGGCCAAGTGTATCGATTGAATTCCATGGGGATGCTTCAGAAACTTTTGAAGGAAGATGGATTGGTTATGCATCGCAATCAGTTGTTGGGTAAAAAACTTTCAGAAGTTAAGATGTCCAGTCCCACGTATTTGGCAGTTGATCATTCCAATAACGCGCTATTTATTTTAAATGCTGTTGGTTCATCTGATTCATCTCAATTGATGATTCAAGCAGATCTTTCCTTGCAAGATCCTGTCATTCAAAAGGTGTGGGATGACCTCCGAAAGCCGGGAGGTGTTTTTGTAAGTTCTTCTGGAGAGATATACGTCATAGAAGAACAGGACATAACCATTGCAACAGGGTCAAGCCATCAGCATTGTGGCGGCTTCAGTACATTTGGAAGAAAGAGTTGCAGTACCCATACCCACACTCAAACAATTCATACCTCTCGAATTTTGAAATTGGATCGAAATAAGCGTTCTCAAAAAACAGAAATTTTTGTTTTTGCAGATGATGAAAGGGCAGGTTCACTTGCCTTCGATGGTCTGAAAAATTTTTACGTGGTTGTTCACAACGATGTCACAAATGCAAAATATATGGTGAGGATTGATACAACCACGACACCTCCGCAGCGACAAAACATCAACGTTCAATTTTCAGGGGCTTTGATCAAACCAGATTATGTAGCGATGGCATCCAATGGAGATGTATTGATTTCAAGTTTGGACAGTCACAGTGTGTTTAGAGCCAATTTAAGCCAAGCAGGGGACCAAGCCGATTTAAATAAAATAGTAGGTTTTTCGATAGGCAATTCACCTCATGGAACTCCGGCGGCACAGGCGGCCATTCATTCGCTGAGGGGGTTAGATAGTGATGCCGATGGTGTGATTTACATTGCTGAAAGTGGGAACAATAAATTAATTCGGGCCATTAAGAATATTGCGGGCGTGGGTCGTGCTTTGGTGGTGGTGGGCGCCAATGTGGCTTCGTACAGTGGTGATGGTGATCATGCGATGGAGGCAGGGCTTAATACGCCTATGGGGATGGCCTATGATTCTTTTGGAAATCTTTATGTTGCAGATCGATATAATCATGTTGTCCGTAAAATAGATGCTGTGAGTGGTGTCATTACAACGGTTGCAGGGAGAGGGGGCTCTGGTGGTTTTAGTGGGGATGGTGGTTTGGCTACGGATGCCCAATTATCTTCTCCTGTCACTATGCATATCACCCCTCAAGGAGATCTTCTTATTGCAGACATGGGAAATCACATCATTCGTAAAGTGCTGGCTTCTGATGGAACGATTTCAACTCTCGTGGGTTCCGGTGTCGTCGGTCCATTTGTTGACGATGAAGATAGGCTAGCTTCAAAATTAGATGCACCTACGGGGTTGGCGATGGACGACCAAGGTCATCTTTATATTTCTGACTATGGACTTCATCGAATCCTTCGTTATGATGTGCAAACACATAAAGTAAAATCGATTGCGGGAACAGGTGAAGCAGGATTTAATGGCGATCAAGCTTCTGCCAGTGTTGCCAAGCTCAATCAGCCTGTTGGCCTCAGCATTCATGGACAAAATCTTTATGTTGCAGATAGCGCGAATCATAGAATTCGTATGATAGATCTCCATCAGCCCAATATTCAAACCGTTGCTGGTCTAGGGATCGCAGGTTTCTCTGGAGATGGTGGCGATGCGGTTGCTGCGCAACTCAGTACCCCTCTCTATATCGCGGTTGATAGTGGTGGAAATCTCTTCTTTACCGATAGAGGAAATTCTAAAATCAGACGTGTGGATGCCACCACAAAACGAATTTCTACCGTGCCCATCCCGTTACCATTAATACCCACAGCTGGCTTGGCGTTGTTCCAAAACAATCTTTCCATTTCACAAGACCACCAAATTGTGGGTTCCCTCTTGGCGCCTTAGAGATCCACGGTGCTGCCCAAGAATTAGACAATAAAGTGCAACTTCAGACAGTATGTATAACTTGTTGATTTTACTTATTATTTATTGTTTTTAATCGATATTGTTTAAACCATTGACAAGGAATCTGACGAACGATCTTACTGGACTTCTCGGAAGCTAATTTTTTAACCTACTGAAATTATTTCATTTTTCTTGGTTTTTAAATTTTGGCACAGGCCTTGCTTTATTAATTAAGTAGAAAAGGTATCGAATCTTCGATGGAAGGTTCAATCAACGTAAGCATATTTAAGGAGAGGACGATGAAGTTCAAGTTGTTTCTGAAATTACAAAAGATCACAAGTTCAATGTTGGTTGGTTGTCTTATGTTTATGGCGGTAGGGATGATAGGCGTTTTATGTGAAGGTGCTGCTGATGACCGACTCGTATTTTCTCCAGCCGATGACGAAGTTCTTAAAGAAAGAAATTTTGTAAAAGGAATTCGGACTTCCGCTCAGGGTATTGAGGAAGACATTGCAAGGCTCTACGATCGTAATTGGTTCGAAAGAACATTTGGAAGTTCAAAGATTCCGAACATCAATCGATATAAGGAACTACGTGAGCAGGATATGATGGATCTTTCAGATGACGAAATTCAAGAAGTCATGAAAGTTCAAGGGAGAATACTGTCTCATGCCAAAAGCATTTTTGGAAAGGTACAAACACTCAAAGGCAAAATGAAGACTTATAATGATCGCTGGGGAAATAAACGCGGTGTTCCTTTGGCATTAAAAGATATCGTAAGTTTTGAAAATTATTCTGAAGAAAGTGGGAGCATTGTGTTAGGGCATACCGGTGGCCCGAGAATTGAGTTCCCTTATTCGACTTTGGATGTAAGACCCGATGGTTCATCGGATACGTTTGATGATTTTCGTAGACACAGCTCTTATCGAGGAGAGAGAGAGGATTCAGATCGACATCGCTCACGACGTCACGATCGTGATGAAGAGGATGACGACGATGATGATGCAGACGACGACGATGACGCAGATAAAGAAAAATGTGAGGATGGTTCGTGCGGCGATAAAGAAAGTGACAGCGGTGTTCATTGGTTGGTCCGAAACTTGATGCCTGTTGCAGCTTTGGTTGGAACTGGGTTTGCTGGCTATGCCAACTATAAACTTAAAAAAGACATGCTTCGCACAGGAAAGAATTTAACGGTGGATGCGATGAACCGTGGGTATAATCCCATGATTCATGCTGGAACGATGCGGGCTGCCATGTCTTATGACCCCTTTGCTTTCTTAGGGGGTGCCTTAACGCCTATTATGATGGCGATCAGTGGCAAAAGTGGACAAGACATTCAGCGTTCTCAAGACGCGAGATTACAAATGGCAATGGTGCAACGCCTGCTTCAAAGTCGCCAAGGCAATGCCTCGGTGTCAACCTCGACGACTCAGAATGTTCAAATTCAACGCATGATCGAATCATTGAAAGGTCTTCCGGCAATGGTTGGTTCAGGGGGCGATGAGTATTTTGATCGACTTGAAAAAGTATTAACTGCCTCCACGCAAGAAATGGGGGGCATGAGCTCTCGTCAACGTCAAGAAATGATTACGGCGTTAACCAATTCCAGTAATGCGCTCTTAATGCAAGAACGCTTTGCGCAAGGGGCAAAACAAATTATTGATCAAATGCGTATGTTAAATGCCCAGCTTAGAGAATCTGCGCAAAATCAAAATAATTTGATTAACGGCAATGGCGGTTTGACAACCACCATTCAACGTACGGTGAACGATAATTTTAATTCTAATTTTAATCAGCAATTGGCTGGAAACCCTGTGATTCCCACGGCAGGGGGGGTGGTTCCAGCGGGTCCCCAATTTCAGGTGGGTGCCCAAGGTGGTAATGGGCAAATCAATTTCAATGTTCAAGGCCATGGATTTTAAAAAGTTTTGAATCGGGTGTTGTGTTGAATCTCATGTTGAAGCTCAAGTTCAATCTGGCTGGGTGGAAGTGGTGCAGAAGTTCCTATAGCAATAGATCTCAAGTTGTAGCGGGTGTTCTTATTCTCTAAAGATCGTTGATAGAACCTCTTTTGACGGTTGGTTCACTTCTAGAAAGTGGGCCAACCGTCAAATTTTTTATGCATGCCAAAATTGACTTTTGTAAAAGATTTTACCATAGTCATTTCCATGTCAGATGATTTTTTAAAATCAACGCCCATGATGCAGCAATGGCATCAGGTGAAAAAACTTCATCCAGATTGCATTCTTTTTTTTCGGTTGGGAGATTTTTACGAAATGTTTTTTGGGGATGCCGAAGTGGCTTCCCAGATTTTGCATATTACGCTGACCTCGCGAAATAAAAACAACGAAGAAAAAATTCCCATGTGTGGTATTCCGTTTCACAGTGCCGAGCGCTATATTGAAAAACTATTAGAGGCCGGAAAAAAAATAGCCATTTGTGAACAAATGGGTGACCCAAAATTGGCCAAAGGCCTTGTAGAACGCAAAGTGGTTCAGGTTTTAACGCCAGGCCTTGCCCTCGAAAAAGGAAATGCGACTCGAGAAAATGTTTTGGTTTCGATGGTGCCTCTCAAAGATCCTCGTGGGGTACAATTTGATTTTTCATACTTGGAATTATCGACGGGAAAGTTTAAATCCTCCAGATTTCCATCTGAAACAGATTTGAAAAATGAACTCTGGCGGGTTGCTCCGCGTGAACTCTTATGGCCACTCAAAGATAAAGACCACGCTGTTCTTCGGTGGATTCAATGCCTGTTTCCGAAAATGCTCATTAATTTTATGGGCCAAGAGGCCTATGCGCTATCCACTCCAGAAAGGTTTTCTCATCTAAGATTGGGAGATTCCTCCCAGCTTTCGGTTCGGGCTATTGGTTATTATCTTCAAAAATCTCACATTGAAAATTTAAACCATGTTCAAGGCATTGAAACCTATGAGGTTCACAAGACCATGCAACTGGATGCAGCTACGATTGTCCATTTGGAACTCTTGGAAACAAGTTACGACAGAAATAATGAGGGGTCTTTGCTTTCTTTGCTCGATGAAACGCAAACCGCCATGGGGAAACGTCTTTTAAAACAATGGTTATTGTACCCCTTGCTGGATCTTCGAGCGATTGAGGCGCGTCAAGAAAGCATTCAAGAATTGGTGAGCTCTCCCTCCAAACGAGATGCCTTGTCGAAAATGTTCAAGGGAATCTTGGATCTGGAGCGGATCTTAGCAAGATTAACGCTTCGTTCTGCGAATGCGAGAGATTTAATTGCGTTGAGGTCTTTGTTGCAAAGGCTTCCTTCCTTGGAGGGGTTGCTTTCCACTTTTGGTTCACAATTACTTTCGGTACCGTTACCGCCATTTGTAGATTTGGCACTTCTTTTAGAAGAAGCCTTGGTGGATGAACCCCCTTTGACCCTCAAAGAAGGGGGAATGATCCGTTCTGGCTTTCACGAGAGTTTGGATGAGCTGATCATGCTCAGTTCCAATGCCAAAACGGCCATTGCGAAAATGGAACAGGAAGAGAAAGAAAAAACAGGTATTTCGTCCTTAAAGATTAAGTACAATCAGGTGTTTGGTTATTACATTGAAGTGACCCACACCAATTTGAAACTCGTTCCTTCTCATTATATTCGAAAGCAAACCATGGTGAATGCGGAACGCTTTATTACGCAAGAATTAAAAAATTGGGAAGACAAAGTACTTCATGCAGAAGAACGACGGAAAAAATTAGAATATGAAATTTTTGAAGATATTAGGCAGAAGGTGTTGGCGCGGATTTCCCCTCTCTTAGAGGTTGCGCAAACATTGGCTGAAATAGATGTTTTGTGTGCTTTGGCGACCGTTGCCTTACACCAAAACTATGTTCGTCCGATGGTGAACGATGGCTTTGTGATTGACATCAAAGCGGGTCGGCATCCTGTCATTGAAAAAGCAGCGCTCAATCGGTTTGTCCCCAACGATACATTTTTGAACCACGAAAATTTGATATGGATGATCACGGGACCCAACATGGCTGGAAAATCAACCTATATGCGGCAAGTGGCGTTAATGGTGCTTCTGGCGCAAATAGGAAGTTTTGTTCCGGCCCAAGCCGCCACCATTGGCAAAGTCGATCGTATTTTTACACGCATTGGCGCTCAAGATAATCTTTCTCAAGGCGAATCAACGTTTATGGTGGAGATGAAAGAGACAGCCGCCATTTTAAATCAAGCGACCTCTCATAGTTTAATTGTTTTAGATGAAATGGGGCGTGGCACTTCTACCTTTGATGGGGTGAGTATTGCCTGGGCGGTGTTGCTCGACATTCATGATCGCATTCAGGCCAAAACGTTATTTGCAACGCATTATCACGAACTCACGCTTTTTAGCGCTGAAAAAGACAAAATTAAAAATTACTATGTGGCGGTTGAAGAGATTGGGGGAGAATTGGTGTTTGTTCGAAAAATCCTTTCGGGAAGCATTCGGCGCAGCTATGGGGTTGAGGTGGCAAAATTGGCTGGGCTTCCCGCCAGTGTGATTGAAACTGCAAAGCAGATTTTAATGCGCCTTGAAAATCAAAAACTCATTCGTAAAGTGCATGGAAAGATCGCCGTCGATGAATCTTTAGAGATTAAGAGTCCTCAGCTCGGTCTCTTTTGAGGTGATCGTGTGGTTGGCTTTTCTAAGCGAGATACCCTCCAAAGAAGAGGCTTAAACGTGTCAAATTTCTAAACACCTGGTTGACGTAAATTGTCAAAATAGGGCTTTTTCTAAGATAAGGCATTTTCTATAAAATATAAGTAACTACTTGAAATTATTAATATTTTATTGTTTTTAGGATTTGGCATGCGCCTTGCAATTCTATGAGGGTGAAGGTCTATAAATGATGGGCCTATGGAGTGAATAAGATGAAGCAGTTACACAATAGAATCGTTAGCCTAAGCGTCTTGGCCATGATGGTATGGATGCTAGGGTGTGGAGATGAAAAAGGGGCCGAGCAGAAGAAGCCCTCTTTACCAGGCAATCTTCAAACCCAAGTGACTGGCATTGCGCCGATTCCAACCGTGCTTCTCGAAAATGCCACCCATGTGTTTCAAGGAACGGTGACGGTTACGAGCGAAACAGAATTTAAATTGATTGCAGCGTCCGATTATACTGGAAAACTCAAACAAACTCCCAGAATTCGGTTGGATGCCAAAATCAATTCAGATGGTTTTATGGAAACGGCCAAACTTCTCATTATCAGTGAAGATGAGCTTGGCATCATGCGTTATGAAGCCAAAAATGCAGCCCGTTGGAAATTCTGCGGCCTTTATACGGAACAAGGGCAAATGCGACTTTCGCTTCAAGATCATTTTGGATTTATTGATTTTTTTGATGACAGTGCAGATGGAAAATTTCAAGGCATGATTTATTTAGATGGTAAACGAAATAAAGTTTTAGGAAATTTTGAACTCGAAGTTCAAAAACTGGAACAAAAACCAGAAGTGCAAGAATAAGGAGGAACGATGAAGGCAATATCAAAAATAATTTACAGAGGTTTTGTGATTCTCTGTTTATCCTGGTTCATAGGATGTGGTGAAGCCACAAAAGATACGCAAAATAATCCAACGGCTCAAAATCCAAATTTGCAGACATTGGGGGGAGCGTTTTCCTATACATCACCCTTTACAACACCGCTGGTTGCCGGCATGTATGAAGGGCGTGGGGAAGAGTACCAACGACAGCTTGTGGCTACCACAACACGCGTTTATCCAGGGCGTGCTTTTTGGCATACTCGGATTGAGTTTTTAACGAAAGAAGGTCGCAATGTGGACCCCGCAACCTTTAATCAAAATGCCCCGATTGGTCCGGCAAAAATTAAAATTACATTGATTCATGACGTAACGGGTCAAAAGTACGAAGCTGTGGGTGATGTGTGGGTGCGATACGGCAGTTTGGCTTTAATCGGAGAAATTCGTCGCTACAGTGATGCTGGCCAACCCCTCTTTGATATTCGGTTTGGAAAAGGATCACAAGATGGCCCCATGCTGGGGATCTTTAACCTGGCTGGACGATTGCATGGCGCTGGCGCAATTACATTGGTGGATGCAGCGGGTGAACATGAGCTTCGATATTACGCCTACTAAGATTTAGATTTCCTATCAACGATCCCCCTTATGAGACTCTTTCTGCGAAAGCAGAAAGAGTCTTTTTCTAGGACTGAGGAAAAAGGATCATCTGCGTCGCTCGTTGTGTCTCGCGCAACGTACCGTTCAAGGATGTCTCGGGCCTAGCATCTGACCCTTTTTGATCCGTCCTATATACTGTGCTATCTTGAAAAAGTGCCTTCCCATTTCGATTATTTAGATGAATTTTTAAATGCCATTCGGGTTGAAAATGGGGTGTCGTTCAATACGGTTTCTGCTTACCAGCGGGATCTGAAAAGTTATTTGGCCTTTCTAGATCGAAAGCGAGAGAATCCATCGCTTCTCAAAGTACAAAAACAATTTATTTTTGGTTACTTGGTTGAACTGCATCGAAAACAATTGTCAGCCAAAACCATTGCAAGGCATCTCATTTCGCTACGAAATTTTTATAAATTTTTGGTCCGTCAAGGGTATATCGCCTGTAATCCCACGGCCGATATTGAATCCCCAAAAGTTTGGCGAAAATTACCAGAAGTGTTGACCCTTCAAGAAGTAAATCGGCTTTTAGAAACCGCATCCCCCCAAACGCCCCAAGGGCTCAGGGATCGGACCATGTTAGAACTTCTCTATGCTTCGGGGCTTCGAATTTCGGAACTCACAAACTTAGAAATAGGGCACTTGGATCTTGCTTTGGGAACACTGAAAGTAAAGGGAAAAGGCAATAAGTATCGTTTGGTTCCATTTGGAGCATCTTGCCGGCAATATCTCGAAAAATATTTAACAGAAGTCAGGATGCCGCTATCGGTAGAAAATAACGATGTCTTTTTATCTCGATTTCAAAAGAAACTCTCTCGGCAAAGCGTTTGGATGATGCTTAAGAAAGGTGCTCTCAAAGCAGGGCTTTCTAAAAATATTTATCCTCATATTTTACGTCATTCGTTCGCAACCCATCTTTTAGAGGGAGGGGCCGATATTCGTGCGGTGCAGCTCATGTTGGGGCATGTGGATATCTCCACCACACAAATTTATACCCATGTGAGTCGTGACCGCTTACACCAGGTGCTGAAAAAATTTCATCCAAGATCCTAGCAGGGTGTTGGCTCCAACAAATTGAATAAATGGGCGGCTTTTGGTAACGTGAGCAAAGTGGAAGACAAAATCCTTCAATTTTTAATTTATTACCCTGTTTTTTTGATTTCGCTCACCGTGCATGAGCTCTCTCACGGTTTGGTTGCCCTTCGAAAGGGAGATGCAACGGCAAAATACATGGGGCGGCTGACTTTAAACCCATTGGCCCATGTCGATCCTGTGGGAACTGTGATGTTGCCGATCATGTCTGTCTTCCTCGGGTTTATTCCTTTTGCGTGGGCAAAGCCTGTGCCTGTTAATCCCATGAATTTCAAAGATCGGACCAACGATTTATTTTGGGTGGCTTTGGCAGGCCCCCTTTCCAATTTCATCTTGGCATTTTTTGCTGCCTGGGTTTATGGCATGACCAAAAAATTTGGCGTTCAATGGTTCGATGCATCCTATGTTCGTATGTTTTTAGATTTGAGTACGGTCATGTTGATTTTAAATTTAGCACTGGGTTTTTTTAATTTAATTCCACTGCCGCCTTTAGATGGGTCCAATATTGTAGGGCGTTTTTTACCATTGGAATTAAAATCAGCTTTTGAAAGCATCCCTCCCATGGTGGGGATGATGATTTTGTTGGTTCTATTTGCAACTGGTTTGTTGCGACTGATTGCCATTCCTATTTATACGGTGGCACAGATGTTAATCGCAGTTTTTAGTTTTTAGGAGCATGATGAAAAATTCAATCAGAGTGGTCAGTGGCATTCGATCTACGGGTGAAACCCATTTGGGGCATTATTTTGGGGCCCTCAAAAACTGGATTGCTTTGCAACATCAATATGAGTGTTTTTTCTTTGCGGCCGATTGGCATGCCTTCACCACCGAGTATAAAGATACCTCTCACATTCGTTCGTTTGCCCTCAACAATGTAGCCGATTGGTTAGCACTCGGACTTCATCCGGAGAAGGCAACCATTTTTATTCAATCTCACGTACCGGAGCATGCAGAACTTTATTTAATTTTTTCCATGATGACCCCTCTCGGATGGTTAGAACGAAATCCAACGTATAAGGAACAAATCCAACAGCTTCAAAATAAGGATTTATCAATGTTGGGGTTTTTAGGGTATCCGGTATTGCAGGCAGCAGACATTGCTTTATATCGAGGGACCCAGGTGCCGGTGGGGGAAGATCAACTTTCACACTTAGAATTAACGCGCGAAATCATTCGTCGGTTTAACCATTTGTATGGAAATTTATTGTTAGAACCGGAAGCATTGCTGAGCGATGCCCCAAAACTGTTAGGGTCCGATGGGCGAAAAATGAGTAACAGTTATGGCAATGCCATCTATCTTTCTGATGCTAAAAAAGTGGTGATCGATAAAGTGATGACCTATATGACGGATCCAGCACGTAAAAGACGACAGGACCCAGGCGATCCTTTCAAGTGTCCTTTGTTTACGTTGCATCAACGTTTTTCTGGTGTGCCGGTGATCCATGATGTGATTTCGGGCTGTCAAACTGCGGGCATCGGTTGTATTGATTGCAAAAAGAAATTACTGGAATCTTTAACGCCGTGGCATGATGCGTTTTTGGAACGACGTCATGATTTGACGGTACACCCTAAAAAGGTTGAAGAAATTTTAGAAGCAGGCGTTCGGAAAGCAACCCTGGAAGCTCAAAAAACACTGCTCGACGTCAGAGGAGCCTTAAAGTTATGAGTTATTTGGTTCGGCTGGATACATTCGAAGGGCCATTGGATTTACTGCTGTATTTAATCCGTCGTAATGAAATGGACATTCGCAATATTGAAATTTCAAAAATTACAGAACAATATTTGGATTGGATGGGTGCCATGCGGGTTTTAGATGTCGATTTGGCGAGTGAATTTATTGTGATGGCAGCTACGCTCATTTATATTAAATCCAAAATGATGCTTCCCCTCCCAGAGCCAGAGGAAGCTGCGGAGGGGGTGGATCCCAGAGAAGAATTGGCTCGTCGGTTGCTGGAATATGAACAGTATAAAATGGCAGCCCAAACGTTACAAAATCGGCCTTACTTAAATGAAGATGTCTTTAAAGTGAATTTACCGGTGGCGCCCATTGATTTAGATTTTGATCCTACAACAGGTTTAAAGGAAGTTGGGATTTATGAACTGGCCTTGGCGTTTCAAGACATCCTTCGTAAACTAAATCGTCCCGTTCATGAAGTTCAAGGCGAAGAATTTACCATTGAAGAAAAAATTATGGAAATTGTTGATAAGATTAAAACGCGGCTTTCTGAACGTATTGAATTTAAGTCCCTCTTTTCACTTCATTTGAGTAGGGCTGAGCTGGTGGTTATTTTTCTGTCGATCCTAGAGTTAACGAAATTAGGATATCTTAAATTATTTCAAGCGGAATGTGCCAGTGAGATTTATTTAGAACCCATCCAGTCATTGGAGGCATTTAAATTAGAAGATATACACGTTGATTTCATTCCGGTTACACAAGGAGAAAGTCTATGACCTCAGAATCCCTACAAGCCATTGTGGAAGCTCTTATTTTTGCTTCTGATCGGGCCTTGAGCTTAAAAAAAATAGTAGATCTTATGGGAGATGTTGCTGAGAGTGAGATTCAAAGCGCAATTCAAGCGATTCAGCAACGGTATCAAAATTCCTCACATGGGATTTATTTGGAAGAAGTCGCTGGGGGGTATCATTTTAGGACCAAAATTACCCATGCGGCGTGGTTACAAAAGTTGTTTGAGTCGAAACCCCTTCGCATGTCACGTGCACAGCTTGAGACCTTGGCGATGGTGGCTTATCGGCAGCCGATCACACGGATTGAAATCGATGCGATTCGTGGTGTCGACAGCTCTCATTTATTACGAACGCTTCTCGATCGAAAATTGATTCGAATTTCAGGAGTCAAAGAAGTTCCCGGCCGTCCGTTGCTTTACAGTACGACCGAAGATTTCTTAGAATTTTTTAATTTAAAAGAACTCAAAGACCTACCGAGCTTGGAACAACTGAAAGAGCTCAATCAAAAAGCGTTAGAGAAAGATTCCGAACCCATTGCAAATGATTTATTAGCTTAGCAGGGTGTTGACAAAGTCATTTCAACTGCAAAAACCATCTTTGGCCTGCGACTGTGTCGAATTTCGGAAAAAGTCCTCAACGGGCTTCTGCGAGCCCGCTTCCGGGCTTTTTCCTC
>JACQJD010000088.1 GCA_016198185.1 Deltaproteobacteria bacterium | reverse complement strand
GCTGTGCCCAATCTATTGCTACATAATGATCGTACATTGTGGTTCTCTCCTATTTGTTTGAGAGCTCATTATTAAGCTCTTTAAAGAGCTTTTAGCCCACCCATTTAGGGGAGACCACTTTTTCAATTTACCGACATTTTCACCAAAAACTAAATAGTTCAAAATTGACACGTTTTTTGCTTTGCGCTACGGTTGAGCGTTCGTTTTATGTATACAGATTTTGTTACCATATTCATCTTCCTCATCGTCGGTCTTTTTATGGTTCCGCTCATGATGGGTGTCGGTCGGTTGCTGCGCCCGAATCACCCGGATGAAAAAAAACTAAGCACGTACGAATGCGGCGAATTGACCGTCGGTCCCAGTTGGGTTCAGTTTAATTTGAGATTTTACCTCATTGGCATTTTATTTCTCATTTTCGATGTCGAAGTAGCGGTCATGTTCCCCATTGCTGTCGTCTTTAAAAAATGGGTTGCCGCAGGCACTGGCATCTTTATTTTTTTAGAAATTTTTATCTTTATCGGAATCTTACTTTTGGGGTTCATCTATGCTTGGATGAAGGGCGACTTGGCGTGGATTAAACCCGCCCGGAAAATGTAACCTATGCCATTACCCGAACTTTTGAAAGAGCTCTTCTCCACCTGGCCTCTCTTTCAACATATGCCGCTGTGGTTTTTAAGTTTGGGCTGTATCCTGGGTCTTTTATTTTTATTTGTATTTCCATTTGCGGGTGTGGCCGTTTATGTCGAACGTAAAATTGCAGGCGATATCCAAGCCAGAATTGGCCCCAATGTGGTGGGACCGTATGGCACTTTGCAATGGATTGCAGATGCCATTAAACTCCTGTTCAAAGAAGATATCATCCCGAAAGAAGCTGACAAAAAATTATTTATTTTAGCGCCAGCGGTTATTTTTATGAGTGGCTCGGCTGCATTTGCGGTGATTCCCTTTGCAGAACATCTTGTGCTAACCAATTTAAACATCGGAGTTTTTTATCTCATCGCCATCACCTCCATTGTAACGATGGGGATTATCGTAGCGGGCTGGGCATCCAACAACAAATGGTCTTTGTTGGGAGGACTTCGCTCGGCAGCTCAAATTATTTCTTTTGAAATCCCCGTTGCCCTCTGCCTCATGACCGCTTGTCTGGTAGCCGGAAGTTTAAATCTTAGCGAAATTATTGACGCTCAGGCCACCTTTCGATGGGGCATTCTTCACAATCCTTTTATGTTGATCGCCGCCTTTATTTATTACATTGGTGCACTGGCAGAAGTGAATCGAACCCCTTTTGACATCCCAGAAGCAGAATCAGAATTGGTTTCTGGCTACAACACCGAATATTCTGGCATGCGTTTTGCGATTTTCTTTTTGGTTGAATACGCAGAATGTTTTGTCATTTCAGCCATTGCCACCACGCTTTTTTTGGGAGGATGGCATTTTCCCTTTTTAGATCTCTCCACAGCTTCTTTGGCACTTAAAATGCCGCTTCAAATCATCTTCTTTATGACCAAATGTATTATCCTCATACTGATCATGATGTGGATCCGTTGGACATTGCCAAGATATCGGGTAGATCAACTCATGAAATTGTGTTGGGAAGTCTTGGTGCCCTTTTCATTTGCCTGCTTTTTGGGAACCGCTGCGTGGATGGTGATTTTCGGTGGCAAAGGAATTCCAGAACTCATTGCAGGACTCTTAGGATTCGGGTCATGAAAGCATACGATGTTATTTTTTATCTTTTTGCGCTTCTTACGGTTCTTCCTGCAATCTTTAGCGCTTTCCACCCCAACATTTTATATGCAGCGTTGTCTCTCTTTATTAGTTTTTTTGGGGTGGCGGGTTTATATGCCCTATTGGCGGCGGATTTTGTAGCTGCGGCACAAGTATTGATCTATGTGGGGGGCATTCTTATTTTACTTTTATTTGCCGTCATGCTCTCTAAAAATATTTATGGCGCCACCTTTCAAGAAGAAAAGAAGAAAAAAATATGGCCTTCCCTTTTAGGAATGCTATTTTTGGGAGTGATCACAAAAATCGCTTGGACCACCCACTGGAGCGAGGCATTGGTAGATAATTTGGTGCAGCCTACGACAGCGCGGATCGGCCACCAGCTGCTCACAGATTATTTGCTCCCTTTTGAACTGTCCTCTCTGTTGCTGCTCTCAGCATTCATTGGGGCCATTACCTTGGCAAGGAGTAAATAACCATGGCGGTAGGTCTTTCTCATTTTTTAATGGTATCAGGGCTCTTATTTGTTCTCGGTATTATTTCGATGATTTCTCGTCGAAACATGATTGGCGTGCTCTTAGGCATTGAACTCATCATGAATGCAGCGGGATTAAACTTTATTGCCTTTTCACGTTATATTGCACAGGACTTATCCGGCCATATTTTTACCTTATTCATCCTCATCATTGCGGCATCGGAAGCAGTGGTTGCCCTTGCGATTGTGCTTCGCATTTATCAAAATCGAGCTACTATTTCTGTGGAAGCGGTAGGTGAAATGAAATGCTAGAAAAAGTGCTTTGGCTCTGGTTGACACCGCTTGCAACTGCAATCATTCTTTTATTTTTGGGGAAGCGACTTCCCCGTCGCGGTGATTGGTTGGCCGTCATGGGGCTAGGCCTTTCTTTAACGCTCTCCCTTTCTTTCTTACTGGAGCTTTTTCAGACGCATACGTTTGAATGGCGAGAACAGATGGCGTGGCTTTCGCTTTCCGGACTCTCGATTTCTTTTGGTTGGCTCATCGATCCCATTACCATTTTAATGCTGTGTGTGGTCACCACCGTCAGTTTTTTGGTCCACCTCTATTCCACAGAATATTTAAAAGGGGATCCCAACTACGCTCGGTATTTTGCCTATTTATCCTTTTTTACGTTTTCCATGTTGGGATTGGTGCTGGTCGACAACCTTTTGTGGCTTTATATTTTCTGGGAGTTGGTCGGCCTTGCTTCTTATCTTTTAATTGGATTTTGGTTTGAAAAAAAATCTGCTTCCGATGCCGCCAAGAAAGCTTTCTTAACCACTCGCATTGGAGATATGGGCTTTTTTATTGGCATCATGCTCATTTTTTATAAAACCGGTGGACTGCTGACGTATGACGACATTTTTAAATTTGTTGCGCAAGGCCAATTTACGGGAGAATTTTTAGGAATTCCAATTCTCACCCTAGCAGGCATACTTCTTTTTTTAGGGGCCATGGGAAAATCTGCGCAGTTTCCGCTGCATGTTTGGTTACCCGATGCCATGGAAGGGCCAACCCCTGTTTCTGCTTTGATTCATGCAGCAACCATGGTCGCAGCAGGCGTATATATGGTGACCAGACTCTATGTTCTCTTTACCCCCGAAGCACAGCTTTTTATTGCCTATATCGGCGCCTTTACAGCTTTTTTCGCAGCAACGATGGCTCTCACCCACACCGACATCAAAAAAGTCTTGGCCTATTCCACCATCAGTCAATTGGGTTATATGATGATGGGGCTTGGCGTGGGTGCTTATGTCGCTGGATTTTTGCATCTTGTCACTCATGCTGCCTTCAAAGCGTGTTTATTTTTATGCTCAGGCAGTGTCATTCACGCGACACATACCCAAGACATGCGTGAAATGGGGGGCCTTAAATCCAAAATGCCCATCACCTTTTGGACCATGCTGATTGCAACGCTTTCTATTTCTGGAATTCCATTTTTTTCGGGATTTGTATCGAAAGATTTATTGTTGGCAGGGTGTCTTTCGTTTGTCATGGAGCATCCCGAACATCTCCTTCTCGCCCTCTTTGCATTTATAACAGCGGGCATGACCGCCTTTTACATGTTCCGCCTGTTATGTATGACTTTTTTGATGCCTGCTAAAAATTTAAAAGTCATCGATCATGCCCATGAAAGTCCTTGGGCCATGACGCTGCCTCTGTGCCTTTTAAGCGGATTATCGTTTGCCATTTTCTTCACAGGCTCACTCGATGGCGCGGGCCTCCTTCAAGTATTTGGCTCTTGGCACGATTGGTTTAACGAAGTGATCCTAAACCCCGCCCCGTTGGACGAAGCCCATGGAAATGCGCATGGGCCAGCCATGGCACTGTCGCTCATCTTGGCCACCGGGGGCATTTTACTTTCCTATTTATTTTACTTAAAAAAGCCAGAGCTCCCTCAAAGGTTGGCGCAAAACACCCAAGCCATTTATCAAACCCTCATTCATTTATATTGGATTGATGAACTGTATCAAAAAATCATCATCCAGCCCCTTTTAAAATTAAATACGTTTCTGGCTGATAGGGATAATCGCTGGATAGATCAAAAACTGGTCGATGGCTGGAAGCCGCTCACCACGCAAACATCCAAGGGATCAGGTCACTTTGACAACATCGTGATTGACGAAACTCTGGTCGATGGCAGTGCGGTGGTGGTTTCAACATCCGCCATTCAACTTCGAAAAATTCAAACTGGAAAAGTTCAACAATATGTCCTCATGGCTATAGGCGCCTTTTGCATATTGCTGATCGCTGTTTATTTTTTATAGGGAGGATAGATTTATATGCTGTATGAACATCTTTTATCATTCATGATTTTTACCCCCGTGGTAGGAATGCTCATTGTGGCACTCCTTCCCAGCTCTCAAAAAAATTGGGTTCGCTGGAGTTCGCTTCTCTTTACCTTCCTCCCCTTGTGTTTGTCTGGAATTTTATTTTTAAATTTTGACCAAGCCTTAGCAGACATGCAATTTGTAGAAAAAACATCGTGGATTCCAACGTTCAACATTCATTATGCCGTTGGCGTCGATGGCTTATCGATCACCCTCATTTTGCTCACAACCCTTCTTTCTTTCTTATGTGTCATCGCCTCCTGGGGCATTGAAGCAGGGCTCAAAGGCTATTTTTCCATGTTTCTGTTGTTAGAAGCTGGCATGCTTGGCATTTTTTGTGCTTTTGATTTTTTCTTATTTTATATTTTTTGGGAATTAATGCTGCTGCCCATGTACTTTCTCATCGGCATTTGGGGGGGGCCTCGCAAAGAATATGCAGCTATTAAATTTTTTCTTTATACGTTATTCGGATCGGTGCTCATGTTGGTGGTCATGCTCGCGTTTTATTTTTACAGCGATCCCCACACGTTTGATCTCATTGAACTCTCCAAGGCTGGCATCTTGAAATTTAATGCCTTAGACATTTTTGGAATTTCGTTATCGGCTGAGCAATTTGCCAAACTTTTGTTTATCTTTTTATTCATTGGGTTTGCCATTAAAGTGCCCATCTTCCCTTTTCATACGTGGTTACCGCTTGCTCACGTTGAAGCGCCCACACCAATTTCTGTCATTTTAGCAGGGATTCTCTTAAAGATGGGCGCCTACGGATTATTGCGAATCAGTTATCCGATCCTCCCCCACGAAACCTATTGGTTTTCGGATGCTTTGGCTGTTTTAGGGTTGGTAAACATTATTTATGGGGCTTTATGTGCGATGGCCCAAATAACGTTGCCAGAAGCCAAAGGGGGCAACGACCTTAAAAAATTAATCGCCTATTCTTCCATTTCTCATATGGGCTATGTGCTGCTGGGGATGTCTGTATTTACGGTTGAAGGAATCCATGGTGCTGTGTTCCAAATGTTTAATCATGGAACCACAACCGCCATGCTCTTTTTGTTGGTGGGCGTTATTTATGATCGTGTTCACCACCGAAAAATCGATGGCTTTGGCGGGCTGGGGAACGTTGTTCCGATTTACACCGCATTTGTGTCATTGGCTTTTTTTGCGTCTTTGGGCCTTCCAGGGCTTTCGAGTTTTATTTCTGAAATTTTGGTCTTTTTAGGTTCTTTTAAAGTTTACCCCTCCCTTACGATTGTAGCGACGCTTGGAATTATTTTAAATGCTGCATTTTTTCTGTGGGCATTACAAAAAATATTTTTAGGCCCCTTAAACCCAACGTATAAATCTTTAAAAGATATTTCAGCGCGAGAATTATTAACCCTGGCGCCTCTTGCGATTTTGGTCATCGTATTGGGCGTTTATCCTATGCCTGCGCTGGATCTCATGAAATCTTCTTTGGATCACCTCTTAACCCTCTTTCAAGCGCTCTAAATGGTTATGAATATCCTGATGAATCTCACCCTTTATTCTCCTGAGCTCATTTTGATTTTAACGCTTGGGTTTTCATTTACGATCCATCTGATTTTAAAAAACAGAGTAATCACGCTTTCTTTGGTTGTTTTTGGGCTTTTGGCTGCGGCTTTGGATATTTTGGTGCTCTATGCCTATCCCGGGCAGCTCTATTTTTCATCTCAACTCAGCCATGATGTTTTTGGTTTGTTTTTTAAACTTCTGTTTTTGATTTCTTGTCTTTTGACGTTGATCTTTTCTTATGACTCCCATGAAATTCATCCGGATCGTTTTGGTGAATTTACACTTTTACTCTTGGCAGTCACCATTGGGCTTTCGACGCTCGTGGCAGCAAGCCATCTGTTAACGCTGTATTTGTCTTTGGAGTTGGTGAGCATTACCTCTTATGTTTTGGCGGGCTATCGAAGAGAACATCTTCTTTCGAATGAAGCTGCATTCAAATATCTATTATACGGCGCTTTTGCGTCTGGAACACTGCTCTACGGCTTATCTCTTTTATATGGCACCACTGGTAATTTAAGCTTTTATTCCATTCATGCGAGTTTAAATTCTGCTTACATCGACCCCTTTAATTTATACGCTATTTTGTTTATGATTTTTGTAGGCTTTGCGTTTAAAATGTCTGCCGTGCCATTCCACATGTGGGCACCGGATGTTTATCAAGGATCTCCCACCCCGGTTGCTGCTTTTTTTACGGTTGCCCCCAAAATAGCTGGCTTTGCCATTTTCATTCGTTTCTTTTACCTCATTTTTTCCAATGAAACGGTGGTCCCTGGACAGTGGGAACCACTGCCCTATTTAAATTGGGCCAGCGTCTTAGCGCTGTTATCCGCAGCCACCATGACGCTTGGCAATTTAAGTGCCTTATTTCAAAAAAATGCCAAACGCATGTTGGCTTATTCTTCCATTGCCCATGCAGGCTATATGATGATGGGGCTTGTGGTGCTCAATCAAACAGGGCTTTCCGCCATTTTGTTTTATGCACTGGTTTATGTATGTATGAACCTGGGTGCTTTTTTTGTGGTCAGTGTTCTTTCCAACCATTTTCAGAGTGAAGAGATTTCGCTCTTTAAAGGACTGGGATGGCATTCGCCATTTCTCGCGCTTTGCATGACATTCTTTTTATTTTCACTCACAGGGCTTCCGCCCTTGGGGGGCTTTATCGGTAAAGTTTATCTTTTTTGGGCATTGGTTTCGAAAGAATTGTATTGGCTCTTATGGGTCGGCATCTTAAATACCGTGATCTCGCTGTATTATTACGCCTACATTGTGAAAGAAATGTTCCTCGAACGCCCTTCTTCAAAAATGTCACTTCAAGTCCCCTATGTACAACAAGCCATTCTGGGCATGTTGGCATTTGCACTCATTGTCTTTGGGCTTTACTGGGAACCTTTTTATATCTGGATCCAATCTTCACTGACGTTCACCATTTTTCAGTAGCACTCCCTTCAACGACTTTTTTACCGCCCGCGGCCTTTGCGGCCTCGTCGTGTATCTCACTTTCTAGGGATGTAGTATAAATCAATAATCAGATGCTTTTATTGTTAGATAATGCTAAATTTTAAAATGAAATGCAAAATTGGAAATCATACATTGAAAGTTCTTCAGATGTTCTTAAAGGGAAACCTCGAATTAAGGGTACACGTATTCCTGTAAGTTTGATTTTGGGATATCTCGCAGAAGGAAGAACCATAGATGATATTTTAAAAGAATTTCCAGACCTTCGAAAAGAACACATCAGTGCCTGCCTTCAATATGCTAGAGATCTTGCTGAATATCAGGTTGCCTAAAAATGGGTTTGAAATTTTTGACTGACCATTGTGTTCCAAATTCTTTTTTTGAGGCTCTTAAAGAAGAAGGTTATGAGGTATTTAAACTAAAAGAGGTTCTTCCTACAAATGCGCCTGATGCAAAGGTCCTTGAAAAAGCTCTTGAATTAAAAGCCATTTTAATTTCATTGAACGGAGATTTTGCAGACATTCTTTCTTATCCACCCAAGAAATTTTTAGGAATTATGTCTATTCAACTTCAAAATGAACCGAAGCTGCAATCCCATATTTTAAGACACTTAAAACCTTATCTGAAAGAAAATCCAAAAATGAGTCATTATCAAGGAAAATTATTTGTCATTGAACCTCACCGCATCCGAATTTGGGAATAATTTCACTTCCCGCGGCCTTTGCGGCCTCGTCGTGTATCTTTAGACTTTCCCCCATCTTTCGGTGGAGTTTCACCCCGCAGATTTTCTTCTCGAATGCCTTCTTGACGAACCTCCTGGATAAGCCCTTCTCCCGCACTCGCATCTTTTGCTTCAGAAGCTAAGATGTCCTTTAAAGTTTTCAAAATGCCCTGTGGCAACATCTCATCTACCCCTATTATTGCTTCAGCATCCTCTCTTAATAAAAGCCCCTTCAATCTAAGAATTTTTTCGTTAATACTCGTTGTACTAGGATTCATTTCTAATGCTCTCGTAAGATTTTCAAGCACTGCTTCTCGATCAAACGGATGGACTTCTTGTAAAGCAGCTTCAAGAGAGTCATCGGCAGTGTTCAGTTCCACAAAGCGGACGTATCGCAAAAGTCCTTGGACCAGACGCCTTCGATTGAATTTTTTCTCTGCCAGCGTCCTTGAAACAGAATCTAAATCAGCCATATCTCTGTGCAATTTAAAATCAAACCTGACTAACTCATTCAAAGAAGAAGGGGCAGAAATTTGCGTAGGCACATCCCGATTTCTATCAAATGTATCATTAAAGAATGCTTCTTGCACAGGAATCAAAGGTTCTGCAATTCGATCCAATAAATTGCGTATTATTGGTTCTAATTCAGGATCAGACCCCTGTGCTAGCAGTTCTCTATAAAGAAAAATCAACCGCGCTTTAGAAAAAGTCGAAATATCTTCTTGTTGTAGCAACGTATCCAAGAGATCGTTCACTTCTCGAAGTAGATCAGAGCCTCTCCGCTCTTCATTTTCGATCAATGGAGATGCATCCAAATCCGAGAATCTTTGTAAATAGTTTTTACTCTTCCTATAACGGGCAAGTAAATCTAATAAATATTCAACGGTGGGATAACTTTCGGCAATCCAGCCTGGGACAAAGATACCCAGCGTGGTTAAAGGAGTTTGATAATGAGTGAGAAACACTTTGATCGCTGCAAAACCTGTCATTTCTCTCCAATAGACCTCAACATCATTTAGAGAATCTAAACCTCCTGCAACCCTAAGTAATTCCGAAAAATTTAATGCTCGAGTTCTGTGAGAAAATTTTGCCTCATCCCCACAATGACCATAGGTTTCTTGCGTAAGTCTTTGATCTAACCTTTTGGAAAGTTCGTCATCTAGATCTTTGCGCAATCTAAGACCTATTGCATATAAGGTAAGGGGATCTACGACGGGTGATTCTCCTTCAGTTAAATCAAGGGTTTCTGCCATAAATCTTTTTCTTTCATCTCGTGTTAAATCATCGGCCGACACTTCCAGGATGTAAACCAGGCGATTAATACCAGGCTCCTGGGCATCTAATGACCGTTTTGGATCATATTGGACCGCATCAAAGTTCCATGCGGAATCCACCTTTATAACGACAACATAGCCATCCACCTTCCCATTAAAAATATCAATATCTCTTCCAATGATGGCATCTGGATTCACGGGAATCTGAACCCTGTGTACGCCGTAGTGATACAAATTGGAACTCAAAGATCCATAAACGCCTTCACCCCAACTGCTCGCCCCTCCCAAAGGACTTCCTTTCAGACTATTAAAAACATTTCCCTCTACAATTTGAGTAGCAGCCGCTCGATGATCCGTTCGATGGTATATGAGGGGTTGACCCGATTCAGATATATTCCAACCTACAGATTCGAAAAGATCTCTCGGAATATCTCGCAGAGGCTTACCAACGTACGCAGCAAATACATTGTTTTTTCCATTGTGCTGTAAACCTATTTCTAATGTCTTAAAAAAACCACCCTGAGCAGCATGCATATGAGATGGATAAGCTTCATGCCCAATCATCGATGGTAATTTTGCTTGATATACTCTTTCAAATTCTTCAGCACCGCCATTTTGAATCAAGAGGGATTGCAAAAGCCGGTAGCGTCTTCCGTCCTTGCCCATCCGAAATAAAATTCCAATGTCTTCTCGCCAATCCGAACAGTTGAAATCTGACTTTGCAAACATGAGCTCTTCCGAGTTTTGAATCAACCTCGGAAAAAGTTCAGAAATTGCTTGTTGTTCTCCTTCTGTCATAAAATCTCCAAACATCATGACCAGTAAAACGCCCATTTCAAAGGGTATTGTTTGAAAAATCTCATGTTCAAAATCAAACGTAATCAGTTCAAAAAAACCAGGAATATCCGATAATAATTTAAATTTTGAAGGTCTGCTTGTTTTTGAATCGAAACAGCCGCTATCACAGTCAACAATATCAAAGAGAAATATCCTATTTTTTTCTCCCGCCTTCATAGAAGCTCTCGCGACTTCAATACCTTGCTTTGAACGGAGCGTCTCCACCGCTATATTAAATGCTGCAATCAGAGCCACATTAGACGAAAGGAGAATAGCTTCCTCGCCCAATACCTCAGCTACCCGTGCTTCCACATCTTCTTTCGATACACCGTACCGCTCCTGGATGGGATCCACCACCTGCGCCCAGGAAGGCACACCTTCAAATAAATAAAAAAGGGGAATAAATAAAAATACCGTGCGATAGTTCATATGTTGAATCCTTCTCATATTCTCCAAAATAACTCCCAGTGCCGTTTTTTGGCACTTCGTACAACTCTTCTACACCTCCCCCCAGCGGCTTCGCATCCCAAACGAAACTTCCCCTTCTACCACAGTATCTAAAGCAATTCCTGTGCCACATTGTGAAAGCAGAGATTATGAATTTTTCTTGTGGGGCACCGAGGGATGCCTTATAAGAAAACCATGCCTTCCGAGAATGTTTTGGCGGTGATTCTCATGGGTGTTTTTGCAGCACTTCTGGGGATACTATTGCTCGGCGTATCTGCCTTCCTAGGCCGCGTTAAACGAAATCCCGAAAAACTTTCTGTGTATGAATGCGGCGTAGATCCCACGGGCTCAGCCAGAGAGCGATTTTCCCTTAAATTTTATTTAATTGCCATTTTTTTTCTGGTTTTTGACATTGAAATTATATTTTTGTACCCCTGGGCGCTCATTTTTAGAAAAAATCTGGAAAGAGGAGGGCTCATTTTATTTGAAATGATGTGTTTCTTAGCAATCCTCGTCGTGGGTTATCTTTATATTTGGAAAAAGGGTGGCTTGGACTGGAAATAAACCATGGACTTTATCGATTTTACAATTTTAGCAATTAAAATCATGGTGGTGATGGGCGCTTTGCTCAATGCGGTTCCAATATTGGTTTGGGTAGAACGCAGAGGCAGCGCATTCATTCAAGATCGATTGGGCCCCAATCGTGTAGGCCCCATGGGGTTACTTCAACCCGTCGCGGATGTGATTAAATTTATTTTCAAGGAAGATCCCATTCCTTGTCATGTCCATCGTTTTTTATTTCCGATCGCCCCTTTGTTTTCCTTAATTCCAGCTTCTATTATTTTTGCGGCCATTCCTTTTGGAGACACCTTAGAAATTTGGGGACGAACCATTACCCTTCAAATTGCTGATATTCATATTGGCATTTTGTATGTCCTGGCCGTGGGGTCTCTTGGAATTTATGGCGTTTTAATCGCAGGCTGGTCCTCCAATAACAAATATTCCATCTTGGGTGCACTTCGTTCTTCCTCCCAAATGATTAGCTATGAAATTGCCTTGGGAGCTTCTCTCATTGGCCCTTTGCTCGTCTATGGCACTTTTTCCTTGAACGAAATCGTTCATTTGCAAGCCCAGAGTTGGGGTATTTTTTTACAACCCTTGGCGTTTCTCATTTTTTTTGTGTCTGGTTTTGCCGAAAGTAACCGCCTCCCCTTTGACTTACCCGAAGGAGAAGCAGAGCTCGTCGCAGGTTTTCACACGGAATATGGCAGTATGAAATTCGCTCTCTTTTTTATGGCGGAATATATCCATATCGTTACCATTGCTGCGCTCAATACCACGCTTTTTTGGGGAGGCTGGCAACTCATTCCCGGTATGGTGTCTTTGGCCAATGTTTTGGGTATTTCCACGTATCCTCACTCCGTGGGCCTTGCGTTGTTAAAGGTTGCGGCCTTTACGCTCAAAACCACTTTTTTTACATTGATTTTTATTTGGGTACGATGGACCTTGCCACGATTTCGCTATGATCAACTCATGATGTTGGGTTGGAAAATTTTAATTCCAGCCGCTTTCATCAATATTGGTGCAACGGCTGTGTTGCTTTATATAGGATGGCTCTAATGGCATTAGAGGTAATTTTATTTTGGATCTGTTCTGTAACGAGTGTTGTGGCAGCGCTTTTTGTTATTCTTCATCGCAATCCCATCCTGTCAGCACTTGCTCTGCTGGCATCTTTATTTGCAGTTGCTGGTTTATTTATTACCTTACAAGCACCGTTTTTAGCGGCTATTCAAATTTTAATTTATGCCGGTGCGGTGATGGTGCTTTTTATTTTTGTCATCATGCTCTTAAATTTACAAAAAGATCCAGAGCGTTTTGCCCCACAAGGGGTTCCAGTTACTTTAAGATTTGCTCTCGGCCTCTGGGTTTTCATTGGCCTTTCGATTCCCATCCTCTGGACCGCCTTTACCTGGGCAATGCCCCCTACGCCTGGGGCTTATTCCGTTTCACACCTTGCAGAACTTTTATTTGATCAATATTTACTTCCCTTTGAACTCACCTCTTTTTTATTATTGGTCGCCATGGTTGGAGGCGTTGTTTTAGCGAAAAAATCATGATCGGGCTCACGCATTACTTAATGTTAAGTTCCATTCTATTTAGTCTTGGCGTTCTGGGGGTCTTATTACGTCGGAATTTACTCATCATTTTTATGTCTATTGAACTCATGTTAAACAGCGTCAATTTAGCCTGGGTCTCCATCGCAAATTTTTCAAATCGGCTGGATGGACAAATTTTTGTTTTCTTTGTCATTACGGTTGCCGCCGCAGAAGCTGCTGTTGGATTGGCACTCATTATTTCCATCTTCCGATTAAAACCCACCACCCACATCGATGAACTCAACCAATTGAAAGGCTAGTCATGTTAGAGACAATTTTATTTGCTCCCCTTCTTGGCTTTCTGATCAATGGCTTGATTCAAAGATATCGCCTTACCAAACTTCCCATTGCCATTATTGGCTGTGGCAGTGTGTTGATTTCATTTGTGAGCGCATTTTATATTTTCTTGCAGTTTCTCGAAGACCCGCCCAGTTGGCGCCTACTGACAACAACGTTATTTGAATGGATTCCTACGCTCGGCGTTGATGTCAGTTTAAAAATGGATGCTCTGTCCATTCTCTTAACCCTGGTGGTTACCGGCGTTGGATTTCTCATTCACCTGTATTCCGTTCACTACATGGAAAAAGATTCTGGTTTTGGACGGTATTTCGCCTATTTAAATTTATTTACGTTCTCAATGCTGCTTTTGGTTTTAGCAAATAATTTATTGTTGTTATTTATTGGCTGGGAAGGCGTGGGCCTGTGTTCTTACTTACTCATTGGTTTTTGGTATGAGGATCCCCTCAAAGCTCAGGCTGGAAAAAAAGCATTTCTGGTAAATCGTATTGGAGATTTTGCATTTCTGTTAGGACTCTTTTTAACCTTTCAGACCTTTGGAACTCTCAACATTGAAAGTCTTTCTCAGTGGACGTTTGGGCCAGATCACGCAAACGTCATCACTTGGATCACACTCTTATTTTTTATAGGTGCTTGCGGAAAATCTGCACAGATTCCTTTGTATGTCTGGCTCCCCGATGCCATGGCAGGTCCTACGCCCGTTTCTGCGTTGATCCATGCAGCAACCATGGTGACTGCTGGCGTTTACATGATTGCTCGACTTCATTTTCTGTACCTTCAAAGTCCGCTGACGTTGTCCATTGTAGCTGGAATTGGGCTTCTCACCGCGCTCTTTTCAGCATCGATGGCTTTTTTTCAGAACGATATTAAAAAAGTACTGGCGTATTCTACCATCAGCCAATTGGGCTTTATGTTTTTAGCGATGGGGGTTGGCGCTTTTGTTTCTGGTATTTTTCATTTGATCACACATGCTTTTTTCAAAGCGCTTTTGTTCTTAGCAGCAGGGAGCGTCATTCATGCCTTACACGAAGAACAAAATATTCAAAACATGGGGGGCCTTCACCAGCGGCTTCCCTTAACGCATGTTGTTTTTTTATTTGGAACATTGGCCATTTTGGGATTTCCACCTTTTAGTGGTTTTTTCAGCAAAGATGAAATCTTATGGTACGCTTTTCAACACCATTTTATGGTGTGGTTTTTGGGATGGCTTGCAAGCTTAATGACCACCTATTATATGGTTCGACTTTTTACCTTGGTCTTTTATCGAAAATCTTCTCATGAAGGGGAACAACACCTCCACGAGGCCCCACCGCTCATGGCCCTCTCATTGATTGTATTGGCATTGCTTTCCGCCATTGGAGGATGGATTGGCGTTCCCCATATTTTTCACATCGATCATTTTTTAAATCATTTTCTGGGCCCCGTATTTCAAACCCTTCCCGAAAGCCATGGTACCCCAGCGACCGAATGGGGCCTCATGGCTTGGACAACCCTTACTTCTCTGGGCGTTGCCATTTGGACATTTTTAAGTTTCCATACAGATAAAGCTTGGCTAACGCACTTCAAACTTAAATTTTCAAAACTGCATAGACTGATCGAACAAAAGTATTATGTAGATGAATTTTATCATTTTATGTTGGTAGCACCCATTCGAAACCTGTGTATCTTTGCTTGGAAAAAGATCGACACCCTTTTTATTGATGGGTTTTTTAATGGTTTGGCATCCTGGGCCACTGCCCTCGGCTTAAAATTAAGCCTGCTTCAAAATGGAAACACACAAACGTACGCCATTATTTTTATGATCGGTGTCATTGGAATTTTGATGTCCCTATGGATTTAAAATATGTTTGAACCGTATTTGTTGACCCTCTTAATTTTTTTCCCCTTTGTCGGGGCACTTCTCTTATTTTTACTTCCCAAAACATGGCAAACCTGGACACTGCCTGGCGCCTTATTGGTTTCCACCATAGAATTTGTCTTATCTTTGTGGATTCTCTATTACTTTGACAGCGGTTCTCATGAGCTTCAACTTGTTCACAAAGTCACCTGGATTTCTACGTTGGGTATTTCTTATTTTGTGGGTGTGGATGGTATTAATCTGTGGCTTGTTTTGTTAACAACCTTTATAACCCCTTTGGTTGTTCTATCCATCTCTCAACAACCCAAACTAAAATTTTACCTCGCGTGCTTTTTAATTTTGGAAACCTGCATGTTGGGAACATTTTTAGCTTTTGATCTATTTCTGTTCTACATTTTTTGGGAAACCATGCTCATTCCGATGTACTTTCTGATTGGAATTTGGGGAGGCCCACGACGCTTGTATGCAACCATTAAGTTTGTGTTGTTTACGTTGGCGGGGGGACTTTGTATGCTGCTCGGCATCATTTTCCTGATGTACCTCTACAACGATCAATTTGGCAGTTTTTCAACCAGTATTTTGGATTTGTACTCCGTTCAAATTCCGTTTTCGTATGAACATTTTTTAAATCCTCAAACGCTTTTGTGTTTGGCATTTCTCATCGCATTTTTTATTAAAGTACCAACGTTCCCATTTCACACGTGGCTGCCAGATGCTCACGTCGAAGCACCGACGGGCGGAAGTGTCATTCTGGCCGCTATTTTACTCAAGATGGGAAGCTATGGGCTCATTCGATTTGCGCTTCCCCTTTTTCCACAGGCTTTTGAAATCCTAACACCTGTGGGCATTGGGTTGTCTCTGGTTGGAATTGTGTACGGCGCTCTTTTGGCATTGGCTCAAGAAGATTTAAAAAAACTGGTCGCCTATTCTTCCATTAGTCATATGGGGCTGGTCACGCTTGGTATTTGGATCAGCAATCTTCACGGCATGTCCGGCAGTCTCTTTCAAATGTTGAGTCACGGATTGGCAACCGGCGGCTTATTCTTGCTGGTCGGTATGCTTTATGAACGACGTCATACGCGTGATCTCACTCAGTTCGGTGGACTGGCCAAAGTTATTCCCATTTTTTCAGTTTTTTTGGTGGTCATAACACTGGCCTCCATTGCCCTTCCTTCGACCAATGGTTTCATTGGTGAGTTTTTGGTTCTCTTGGGAAGTTTTCAATTTCATCCCTGGATTGCAGCCTGTGCTGGAACGACAGTCTTTTTGGGCGCCTATTATATGTTATCCATGATTCAACGTGTGATCTTTGGGGGTCTGACACAGCCATCCAATCAAGGACTGAAAGATTTAAGTTGGAAAGAAATCACCGTACTCACCCCGATCGTCATTCTTATTTTTTGGATGGGGCTCTACCCAAAACCTTTTTTACAAAAAATGGAAAAATCTGTCCTACATCTTCTCAGCCAAAGAGCTCACTATGAACTCACCATTTACGAGAAACAGCCATGAACCATGATCTTTGCTTAAAATTTTATTCTCTCTCTCCCATTTTGCTTGCCTTGGGGATGGCTCTCCTTTCTTTGATGGCAGATGCCTTTTTCAAAAACACCTATTTAAAGATTTCTTCTTGGCTTTCTTTGGCAGGCATTTTCTTAGCAACAGGGTTTACCCTCAGTTTATGGAATACCCCCGATCAATTTTTCTTTTCGGGAGCACTGCGAAAAGACCCTTTTTCGATCTTTTTTACAGGCCTTTTTTTATTGCTTTCCGGGCTCACCGTTTCCTTCTGGAATGACGCCAATAAAGAAAATCCAAAAAGAGGGGAATTCCATTTTTTCCTTTTTTCGGGACTTTCCGGAATGATTCTTATTTCTTGGGCTACCGATTTAATGACTTTTTTTATTAGTTTGGAAATTTTAAGTCTTGCGCTGTATGTGCTCACTGCTTTCCACAAGGACCGTCTCACTTCCCAAGAAGGAGCACTGAAGTATTTCTTATTGGGAGCTTTCTCAACAGGATTTTTGCTACTGGGAATTGTCTGTACCTATGCGGCGACCGGAAGCACGTATCTCCAAGATATTTCTCAATATTTGGTAACCACAGAACATCTGCTTTCTCCTGTTTTTCATCTGGGCATCGGCTTACTGGCGATCGGCTTCGGATTCAAAGTCGCCTGGGTTCCTTTTCACATGTGGGTTCCAGATGCTTACGAAGGAGCCCCCAAGGCCATTACTGCTTGGATGGCCACCGCTGTCAAAGCTGCTGGTTTTGCTATTTTTATCCGTTTCTTTTTAATAACGCTGCTCCCCCTTCATGAACTTTATGAACCCCTTTTTATTTTATTTTCAATTCTTACGATGTCGGTGGGTAATTTTTTGGCCTTAAAACAAACTTCGATCGTTCGCATGCTGGCGTATTCCAGTATTGCCCATGCAGGTTATATTGCCATGGCTGTTTCTGCTGCAGGTATTCATGTGTTTCAATTAAGTCTTTCAGCCATTTTATTTTATTTAATCGTGTATGGGTTCATGACGATGGGCGCTTTTGCCGTGGTTCTTGCGGTCAATCAAAAAAAATCATTCGAAGCCATCGAAGAATGGGGGGGCTTGGGATACGACCACCCTTGGCTTGGCCTTGCCATGTCTTTATTTATGTTATCGCTGACTGGCATTCCGCTGACGGCTGGATTTATTGGAAAATATTTAATTTTTAGCGCAACCCTCAAAGCTGGCCTTTATGGTTTGGCGATTCTTGGAATCCTCAATAGCCTGGTGGCCGCTTGCTACTATTTAAGGGTCGTTGGCGTTATGTATATGAAACCCTCCGAGCGTCCCTTTGAGCAAAAATCCTCTGCCTCACTTTCTATTGGAATCGGGCTTGCCGCATTGGGAACTTTGGCCTTTGGAATTTTGCCTCAAGGAATCCTAAAAATCATTCAGACTGTGATTTTGACGCTGCTTTGAGGCGTTATTTTTTTACCGTCCGCGGCCTTTGCAGGTCTTTGCGTCACTGAAACAATAGGTTCTTTGATTCTTTTTCAAACTCAAACTCTTTTGTGCTAGGCTCATTTTATATATGGACCTTAAACTTTTTTCATCTTTATTAAAGAAATACAATATTTCCACAGATCAAAAATTTCAAATTCGTCAAGAAAATGGCGTTTTTTCCAAACCTCTTTCCATCGATGAAATTGCTCGAGGAATTGTTGACCAAACGTTTTCAGCACAAGATCAAGTTTCGCCCTACCCCGAGGAACGATTTAAACCACTGGCCGCAGAGCCTCTTTTTTATGATCTTTTATTTTCAATTTTACAAAAAACAGAGCTAACCCAAATTCAAAAAGAAGAAATCACCCGCGTGTTAAAAGTTCCTCAAGAAGAAAAGATTGAAAAAAGAAAAGTAACCCCTTCACTCATTACACCCCAACCTTCACAACCTTTATCCTCTTTTAAGACTTCTATGAAAAAGGCCAAGAACCCTAAAAAAGGGGTGTTTTTCATTCTTGCCATTCTTCTATTTGTGGGTGGGACGCTGGGCATTTTTTTAATGGTTCAAAAGCCGTCTTCCACCTCTTCTCAACAACAGACGATCCCTTTTATTTCTGTAAAATTGCCTCCTGAAACTGTTCTGGCCCCAAACCCCGAAGAAGCAAAAAAACATTACGATGAAGCTTGGACACTTTATCAAAAAGATACGCTTAAAACCTATCAAGAAGCTTTGGAGCACTTACAGGAGGCTTCGAAGGCCAACCCCCAAGATGCTAAGGCACTGTCGCTGCTTGCCAAAACCTATCTCTATCTTTGGGATCTTTCCAAAAAAGATGACGCGTATTTAAATGATATTTCAAAAATGATTGTTCGAGCAGAATCCTTAAAGACGGCTCAGGTGTCTGTGCAACAAGCCAAAGCCTTATGGCATTTTAGAAAAAAAGAACCCGCCCTATCACTCGAAATTCTTGAAAAACTTAAAGTGGATTCTGCTGATGGTGAGTCTGAATTGATTCAAGGAGAAGTTTATTTTGATTTGGAAAAATATGATTTTGCCATTCAATCTCTTGAAAAGGCATTCAAACTTTCCCCCCACATGGCCAGAGCGCCTTATGTATTGGGAAAAAGTTATCAAAAAACGAACAACCCTGAAAAAGCTTATGAAGTCTATTGGACGGGGCTTGCCCATCACCCCGATCATGCTTTAAGCAGATTGGAAGCCAGCTTAATTGATATTGAGACCTTCAACAATTTAAAAAAGGCAGAAGGTAATCTTTTGATTGTGACACAATTCCCTGCACTCCTCACCGCAATCGACTTAGCACGAGCCCACTATTTTTTAGGATGGATCTATGAAGAAGAAAAACAATTGGATTTTGCGTTGAAAGAATACAAAAAAGCAACTCAACTGGATACCCGTCATCCCCTCTATGTAGAAGCCTATCAACGCATTGGAAAAGACGCTTCCAAGACCAAACGCACACCTGAAATTCAAGAGGAATCGCTCTATTTCCTCAATATTGGAAAACGCTATTTGGAGGAAAATCGTTTGGTAGATGCCATTGCGCAATTTAAAGCCGCGCTGGAAATGGACCCCAAAAATTATCTGGCCCTCTATCAGCTGGGCCAAGTCTCAGAAAAACAAAAAAAATTGAAAGAAGCTTTGGCGTATTATGATCGGGCTATCGCCCAAAAGGGAAATCATGTGGATTCTTATGTCGCCTTGGCCAATATTTACATTCATTATTATCGTTTTAAAAAAGCCATCCAATACATTGAAAAAATTAAGAGCATCCAACCCCGTTCTGGCATCATCTATGTTCTGTCTGGAAAATTTTATGAAAGGAACGGAAATACAGATAAGGCCATTGACGCCTATTTAAAAGCCATTCAATTAACACCAAAATCTTACGAAGCCCATTTGGCACTGGGTCAATTGTTTCGTGAAAAAAAATTATATTCCCAAGCTGAAAAATATTTTTTTAAGGCTCTTGAAATTTCACCCGGGCAAGACCAAATCCAAACGGAAGTTGCCCTACTTTATTTTGATCGCGGTCTGAAAGCACAAGCGGTGAATCACTTAAAAAAACTTTCTGCCGCTTCTCCCTTAAATACGCAATACTTAAGTGGCCTGGGGAAACTCTATGCCCTGAATGAAAACTATTCTTTTGCCAAGGAAACGTACTTAAAAGCGCTGGACCTGGACCCTCAGCATATCGACACCCTCGAAGGACTTGCAGATCTGTATGTTTCCATCGATGAATTGCAAAAGGCCATTGAAACCTATAAATCCCTCATTCAACAAGACCCCTCCAATGCGAAATGGTATTTCAAAAGGGCTAAAATACAGTTTGAAAGTGGAAATTTACAAGATGCCTTGGACGAATTTAAATTAACCACGCAAATCAATGACTACTACCCTTTGGTTCATTTTTATATGGGACAAACCGCCATGGTTCTTCAAAATTTTAGACTCGCGCAAACAGAACTGAAAAAAGAAATTAGTATTAATCCCCATCTCAAAGAACCTTATTTATTATTGGCGGATCTTCAAGCCCACCTTAGAAGTTTCGATGAAGCCCAGGAAAACTATAAAATGTATATTCGGTTGGATCCCAACAATCCCAAAGCCTACTTTCATTTAGGTCGCATTCATGAATTGCAGCAACGCTTTGATACTGCCATTGAGTTTTACAAAACGGCCATTGATAAGGATACGGATTTTTCGGAAGCTTATTTCCATCTGGGACTCATTTACAAACATTTGGATCGAAAAAGTGAGGCAATTTCAGCCCTAGAGCAATTTATGCGAGTTAGCCCGGATGCACCCAATATCGCTCAAATCAAAGAAATGCTCCAAGAGCTCAAAGGTTCCAAAAGATCGCGCTAACGGCAAACCCACTTTCTTGACCCCCCTTTCCGAAAGTGTTACTTTTTTTGACTATGTTGGATCTAAAGTTAATCTGTGAAGAATCAAACCGTGTCATTCAAAATCTATCCCGCAGGGGCGTAGATTCAAAGACCATTTCTGATATTTGTGCACTGAACCAAGATCGAAAAAAAATGATTCAAGAACTGGAGGCGCTTCGACAAAAACAAAATTCCGTTTCAAAAGATATTGTTCGCCTCAAACAAGAAAAAAAAGAAGCCACCGATGAGCTTAAAAACATGAAAAAAGTGGCTTCCGAGGCAAAGGATTTAGAACTTAAACTCCAAGCCCAAGAAGCCAAATTAAAAGACGCGCTGCTATGGGTCCCCAATTTACTTCATGAATCGGTTCCCGAGGGTAAAACCTCCGCTCAAAATGTCGAAATTCGAAAATGGGGAAAGCTCCCAGAATTTCAATTTACCCCCTTAGACCATGAACAATTAGGTGAAAAACTGAACTTGTTAAGCATCAAACGCGCCGCCACCCTTTCGGGTTCCAGGTTTACATTTCTAACGGGTTGGGGTGCGAAACTCGAGCGTTCCCTCATCAATTTTATGCTGGATATCAATACCCAAGAAGGCGCTTATCATGAAATTTTTCCGCCACTTTTGGTAAATGCTGAAACGCTGACAGGTACCGGTCAATTGCCAAAATTTAAACAAGACTTATTTAAAATTGAAAACCATGATCTTTACTTAATTCCAACGGCAGAAGTACCATTAACAAACTTTTATCGGGGTGAGATTTTAAGCAAAGACGCTCTTCCCGTCCAATTCACTGCCTATACCCCTTGTTTTAGAAGTGAAGCAGGTTCTTATGGCAAGGATGTTCGAGGCCTGATTCGCCAACATCAATTTAACAAGGTAGAGATTGTTAAAATTGTGGAGCCAGAGCATTCGTATCAGCATTTGGAGTCTTTGACCCAAGATGCTGAAAAAATTTTACAACGCCTGGAATTACCCTATCGGGTGGTGGCTTTGTGTTCTGCCGATACGGGTTTTGGAGCTACAAAAACGTATGATTTAGAAGTCTGGATTCCGAGTCAAAAGACCTATCGTGAAATTTCCTCATGTTCCCATTTTGAAGATTTTCAGGCAAGACGGATGAATTTAAGGTATCGACCTACTTCGACGGCCAAACCTCAATATCCACACACCCTGAATGGATCCGCGCTTGCGGTCGGTAGAACATGGGTTGCAATTTTAGAAAATTTTCAGCAAAAGGATGGTTCTGTGCTCATACCAAAAGCTTTGCAACCCTATGTAGGTACAGACATCATTAAGATGTAAGGTTTATGGAGAGGTGGCAGAGTGGTTGAACGCGGCGGTCTTGAAAACCGTTGTGCCCGTAAGGGTACCGGGGGTTCGAATCCCTCCCTCTCCGAATTCCATACCGAACGCATCCTTTACAATCAATCGACCTTTCTTTCCAAGAAAATTGACGTCTTTAATTTCGTTACCCCTTAACTACGAAGTTAAGATGGTATCATCCAATGTCATCCCCCGGCTTGACCGGGGGATCCATGTTTTCTTTCAGGATGTGAGACATACTATAATTTTTATTTTTGACTGATGATATAGCAGATGGTTACTGAATAACCATCTGCTATACCTTAAAGTCTCATCAAATCGTTTTTTTAGTGATTACCAACCCGTATGAATGCAACGATACAAAGCACTGACCTCGTATGCTTCACCAGCATAAGGATATGTACGGGTTCTCTCTATAGAATAATCTGTAATTCTTTGGCTTTCTATAAAGGGAAAAGGATTTGTACTGCACTGACTGGCCGCATCATTATCTGCTTCAGTTTTGAGATCATTAAAGAATGGCTCATAAGGATCTCCATATTCTAAAAATCCACTTGCCAATCCGATAACTTTATCTTTGTAACTTGGATTTGCTTGTGCATATCCAAGCTTGCTTAACCCGATAAGCATTAAGATTAGCATTACTTTTAAACTTTTCATATATTTGCACCTCCTATTTATGAAAAGTTATACAAAATAATTTTGTTGTAAAAAAGAGAATAATTTGAAACAATTGTTTCCTAATGGATATCAATCGAATTAGATATTTTTCTGTCGTTGTTGAGACGAAGCATTTGAGAAAAGCAGCAGAACTTCTTCATGTGAGTCCAGGAGCTTTATCCAAATCCATTAAGACTTTAGAGTATGAAATTAGAAAAACACTGATTCAACCCTCAGGACGAGGGATTTTAATTACTGATGATGGAATAGAATTTTATAGAAAGAGTAAAGGACTTTTATCGGAATATCATTTCTTATTTGATACATCTCCAAAACGATCCTCAATAATTCCGACTCTTAAAATAGGTTCGTTTGAGATTTTTACTTCTTATTTTTTAACGAAACTCATTGAGAAAGAATTTCCAGAAGAAAAATTGAGGGCCCAAGAATTAATTCCTGGGAAAATTGAGGAAGCTCTAGAGCTTAGAGAAGTCGATATTGGAATAACTTACATTCCTTATCCAAGAGAATCTGTTGAACATGTTGAAGTTGGAACTTTTATTTCAAAAATTTTTGGACCTAAAAATTTGAAAGACGTACCGTTTGAAAAACTTCCATTTGCAATTCCTGTGACCCCTGTTAACTCTTCTGCCTCTCAGTTTCAATCCTTGGATGGTTGGCCAAATTTTGTTTATAGATCGGTCAAATATGAATTTGAACTTTTAGAATCTGCGATTCAGGTTTCAAGGAATGGATTCGCGGTCCTATATTGTCCATCCT
>JACQJD010000012.1 GCA_016198185.1 Deltaproteobacteria bacterium | reverse complement strand
GGATAGCAACGAGCGGCATTTCAATTTGATTATAAATCGATGCTAAAGCTGATTTTTTTAAATCTGCCGACAACATTTCGACTAACCGATACGTCACATCGGCATCTTCACCCGAATATTCTGTGGCTTTCTCCAGAGAAACCGCGTCAAAACCAATTTGTTTTTTTCCCTTCCCGGTCACCTCTTCATAATGAATGGTCTGGTGGCCTAAGTATTTTAGACTCAGGCTATCTAAATTATGAGGTTCTGCTGGATTTAAGACATAAGAGGCCACCATGCTATCTTGAACAATCGGGGAAACGGTAATGCCATGATGTGCTAACACCAAAGCATCATATTTCAAATTCTGCCCCCACTTCTCGATCTGAGGAGATTCAAAAAAATGTTTTAGGTGATTTAAAACATAAGGCATCGCAAGCTGCGGGCCTGTCTGGTGTCCAACCGGAATATAACAAACCTGTATTTTTTGATCTGGTTGATATGCCAAGGCCACCCCCACGAGCTTTGCCTGATGGGGATCTAAAGACGTGGTTTCCACATCTAAAACCAAATGGTCGACTTGTTTTAGATCTCGCAAGAGCCGTTCAAAGTCATTTTCGGAAGTAATGCATTTGTAATTTCGCTCAATGGGAGATATTTTTTCCAATGCATTACTTTTCAGACCCAGTTCTTGAATTAATTTTTGAAATTCAAGCTCTGAAAAAAGGTGAACCAAGGCATCTTCATTCCAGGTTTTTGTTTTAAAATCATCTAACTTCAAGTCGATGGGAATATTTTTTTCCAAAATCACCAACTGCTTGCTGAGACGTGCCATTTTTTGCTCTTCTTTTAAATGGATCGCCACTTTTCCAGACAAATGGTCTATCTGTTTGAGAACATTTTCAACGCTACCATAGTCTTGAATGAGTTTGGCTGCTGTTTTAAATCCAATCCCTGTCACACCGGGAATATGATCCGAAGCATCCCCAGCAAGTCCCAGAACATCAGCAACTTGTGAAGGAGCAACGCCAAATTTTTCTCGAACGAACGCTGTATCGATCACACGATCTCGCATCGTATCGAGCATCGTAATATTTGAATCAATGAGCTGCATCAGATCTTTGTCAGAAGACACCATCACAATTTTAAGCGATGCATCCCGGAACAGATGACACACCGTTGCAATGAGGTCATCGGCTTCATAACCCTCTTTTTTTAAAATGGGAATCTCAAAAGCTTCTGTCACCTGTGTAATATAAGGAAGCTGGGATACGAGTTCCGAAGGCATTTCTTCGCGATGGGCTTTATAGTCTTCATACAAGCGATGTCGGTGCGTTTCTTTTTCAGAATCAAAGACCATAGCCAGGTAATCTGGTTTTTTTCCCTTCAAAATCTTGATCAACATGGTCGTAAATCCGTAAACGGCATTGACCGGATGACCTTGAGAAGTTGTCAGCGGACGAATGGCAAAAAAAGCGCGATAAAAATAGGAACTCCCATCTATTAAATAGAGGGTCTTCATGGACTCATCCCCTTCGAGGTAAAATTTTAGCAACTTCTTTCGCAAAATAAGTAATAATCATATCAGCACCAGCTCTTCGGATGGCATAAAGGCTTTCGAGGATTGCACGTTCTCGATCCAAATAGCCTTTGGCGGCTGCCGCCTCAATCATGACATATTCACCACTCACTTGATACGCAACCAGAGGAATGTCGGTGATGTCACGAACACGCGAGAGAATATCCAAATAAGGAAGCGCGGGTTTAACCATCACCATGTCCGCCCCTTCTTGAATATCGGCCTCGATTTCTCGTAGCGCTTCCGAGGCATTGGCAGGATCCAATTGGTAAGATTTTCGATCTCCAAATTGGGGCGTTGAATGTTGCGCCTCTCGAAACGGACCATAAAAACTGGAAGCAAATTTCGCCGCATAAGATAAAATGGGTAAATTGGAAAACCCCTGCTGATCTAAGACATGTCGGATAAAACCGACTCTGCCATCCATCATGTCGGAAGGGGCCACCATATCGACCCCACCCTTTGCATGCGATAACGCCACTTTGGCCAACACTTCGCACGTTTCATCATTTAAAATTTGATTTTTATCAACCAGCCCACAATGCCCGTGCGTTGTATAAGCACAAAGACACACATCACTGATGACAACGACTGGCAAGAGGTGGGATTTGATTTCTCGAATCGCTCGCTGAACAATCCCATGATCATCATAGGCTTGTGAACCAAAAACATCTTTTTGGGTGGGCTGCCCAAACAACAACACCGCTGGAATTTTTAATTCGCACACCTCTTGCACTTCTCGAACCACTTGGTCAATCGAAACCTGAAAAACGCCCGGCATGGAAACAATGGGGGTACGAACTTTTTCTCCCGGCACCACAAACAGGGGATAAATGAAATGATCTACCGATAACTGTGTTCGGCGTGTCATGCGTCGTAAATTTTCATTGAGTCTCAGCCTGCGAAATCTAAAGTCAATCATAGGAAACCATTTATAGCGCTATGCATTCTAAATGTCTAACACTCTAGCAGGGTGTTGACAAAGTGCTTTCATGCTGGGCAGCCACTTGAAATTACAGTTCTCGACTGAGTGTGTTGACAAAAGAGGGAATCGTAAACTCGGAGGGACGGACGCGAACACGTAGGCCGCAATCTTCGACAGCTTTGGCGGTCACATCCCCTAAGGTGGCAATGGTCAAAAGTTCAATATGACGCTTTAAATCCCGATGAATATAAGGATTGAGCATCGTAATAAAATTTTCTACGGTGGAAGGACTTGTAAACGTCACCGCATCAATTCGTTCTTCACACAGCATTTTTAAAAGCTCTTTGGAATTTTCCATGGGCACCATGGTTTTATACAATGACAACGTATCTACAATAGCCCCTTTCTTTTCAAGCTCTTCCTTTAAAACTTTACGACCATCCAAAGCAGATAAAACCAAAAATCGCTTGTCTTCCAATTTCCCTTTAAACGCGTTGGCTAATTTTTCAGATTGATAGACCGTCGGCGTTAAATGAACGCGAACACGATGCTGCTTGAGAGATTCCCGAGTTGTTTTTCCAATCACCGCAACCCGAACGCCTTTTAAATGACGCTTGGCCAATTTGTATTTCTTAAATAATTCAAAAAAATAAAAAACAGCATTTTGACTCATAAAGATGAGCCAATCATAATCTTGAACACGCTTTAAAATTTGAGGGGTTTCTCGGGTTTCCAATCCCATAATCTCAATGGTCGGGCACTCCAACACCCGCGCACCCTTTTGTCGTAACAAATTGGTAAATCGATAGGATTGGTTTTTGGACTGCGTCACCAAAATCGTCCTACCTTTCAATGGTAACCTTTTTCCTTTATGAACTTTTTTTTGCGCCACGAATTACGCTCTCCAAAATGTCACGACCACCTTCTTTCATGATCCTCTGGCAAAGTTTTGAAATGAGCCCTTCTGCATTTTTCAACAAACCTCGTATTTTATGTCTTAAAATTTTTTTTGCGTCAAGTGTTCCAATGAAGGTTGTTAAAAAAAAATCTTGACCTTTACAAAAAACTTTTGCACCGAGCGGCATCGCACACCCGCCCTGCATGATTTTCATAAAAAATCTCTCTAACGTAACTTCATGAAAAGTCTTTACATGATTGATATTTGAAAGCAGGCGCACCAAATCCTTTCTGTTTCGACAAATTTCTATGCCGATGGTGCCTTGTCCCACCGCTGGAATCCAGTGGAGGGGTTGGCAAAATAAATCGTGTGCCAGATTTAAACGCTGAATCGCAGCTTCTGCTAAAATCAGTGCGTCAAAATGCCCCTCCTTTAATTTTTGAATCCGCGTATCCACATTCCCTCGAACCATCACCACCCGAAGTGCTGGATGAGCCTCCAAAACATGAATTTTTCTTCGAATGCTTCCGGTCGCCACCACCCCCTCTTTGGGTAAACGCTCCAAAGAAGCATACCGAAAACTTAAAAAAACATCGCGTGAGGTTGTCCTCTTTAAAACAGCGGCAAGGATAAGATTTTTTTCCAATGTGGCAGGAACATCTTTCATGCTGTGAACGGCCATATCGATCTTGCCTTGCACCAAGGCTTCTTCAATCTCTTTAACAAAAATGCCTTTTCCACCCAACGCAGCCACAGAATTCTTCCGCAAGTGATCTCCAGTGGTTCGAATGATGACATAAGTCAGGGTAAGATGGGGATCCACGGTGAGCAAAGCTTTCCCCACTTGATGGGCTTGAACCAGCGCCAACCGAGAACCACGACTTCCAATCTTAAGGGGTGACCTCTTCATGTGGAAAGACGAAAGAGTTTTCGTAAAGTTTGAACCAAGCCCGAAGATTTTAAATCATCTTCCATCCGAAGGGTCATGATGGGATCATGCAAAACTTGTTTTGCCAAACGCTCTGAAAATTTTTCAATATACCCAAAGTCTTCATCCGAAAGCCTCGGTAGATATTGACGTAACACTTCAAGCTCCTGGTGACGGAGGTGATTCACTTTGTCCCAAATTTCTTTGAGGGTGGGCGCTGCCATTTGATGGTTCAGCACGTTCAAAAATTTCTGAACCTCTTCTTCAATAATTTCATCTGCGATTTTGGCTTCCTGTTGTCTCATTTCAAAATTTTTTTTTGCCAGTTCTTTGAGGTCATCAATATCATAAGCATACACATTTTCAATCGCATGAATGGAAGGCTCTACATTCCGAGGAACGGAAAGGTCCACACAAAACAATGGTTCGTATTTACGCTTACGCATGGCCTCACCCACAAGATCATGGGTCACCAAAAACTGAGGGCTGGAAGTACACACAAATACCATATCTGCCTTTTCGAGATAGACTGGAAAATCATGAAAAGGAATAAATTTAAAATAAGGAGATTCTATCTGAGATCGATTGGAAAGATAAAATTGACGAACCCCTTGATCCACCAATTCGTTGATCAAAACGTGGATCATTTTTCCACCCCCCAAAACCAAAATAACTTTTTCATCCAAGCGATCAAAGATTTTTTTGGCCAACTCCATGGCACAGGAAGCAATAGAAACTTGCCTTCGCCCCAGTCCCGTTTCGGTTCGAATACGCTTGGCCACCGAAAATGCCTTTTGATAGGTTCGGTGCAAAATAGGCCCGGCGAGCCCTATTTCTTGGGACTGTTCATACGCTTTTTTGACTTGCCCTAAAATTTGGGCTTCGCCCACCACCATTGAATCCAAGCTGCTCGTCACTCGAAATAAATGTCTTACGGCATCCTTGGCTATATAATGATACAAATGCCCTTCCAATTGATCTTCTTTTAGCCCATGAAACCGGGCCATAAACTGAAAAATAGGATCGGGCTTCGATCCTGCTAGGACTGGACTTACCGTATAAATTTCAACTCGGTTACAGGTCGATACAATGACGCCTTCTTCAATATGGGTTTGCGTTTTCAATTCTTTGAGAGCTCGTCCCGGATTTTGTCCAAAATGAACCCGTTCCCGAATGTCAATGGGAGCCGATGCGTGATTGAGCCCCACCACCATGAAATTCATGGTTGATGAACACCTGGAAATAAATAAGAAACCCCTATCCAAGAAAAAAACAAAACGCCAATAAATCCAATCAGCGAATACAAAACCGCTCGTTTTCCACGAAGACCGGTTCTGGCCCTAAAAAACAAAAGCACTGCAAAAATGCCCCACCCGGCCAATGTCCATAGTTGTACCGGATTAAAAGACCACTGTTGCCCAAGCTGCACTTTTGCCGCCAAAAGTCCAATCACCATGCCCGCGGTAAACATCCAGAATCCAAGCGATAACCACCGGTAATGCGCTCGATCCAAAATTTCTAAGGCCGGCAGTGAAATCCACGCATGCTTTCTTTTGAGCGCGTGTTCTTGAAGCAAAAATAAAAAACTAAAACTGGCGGCCACCACCCAACACACAATTCCCCCCAGCGAAAGAAGCAAATGCAACCCCAAAATTTTATGCTGAAAAAAAGACATCATCCGTCCGAAGGTAATAAAACATATTTTCCATCAAAACAAGCTGTACAATATTGGTTGGATTTTCGAACACATTGCAAGAGTCCTTCTAATGATAAATACCCCAGGCTATCGGCCCCAATAAATTGACAAATATCTTGAGTTGATTTTTTGGATGCAATGAGCTCTGACTGTGTGGGCGTATCAATCCCGTAAAAGCAAGGGCCAATCGTGGGGGGTGCAGAAATTCGCACATGAACTTCCCTCGCCCCACTTTGCCGCAACAATTGTACAATTTTTTGAGAGGTGGTTCCTCTCACGATGGAATCATCCACCATGACCACTGATTTGCCTTTCAGAACATCGCGAATGGGATTGAGTTTTATTTTAACCCCAAAATGACGAATCGCTTGCTCAGGTTCAATAAAAGTTCTTCCTACATAGTGATTGCGAATAATCCCCATTTGAAAAGGAATCCCTGAATATTCTGAAAACCCAATGGCGGCTGCAACCCCTGAATCGGGAACCGGAACCACCATGTCTGCCTGGATCGGATGCTCAAAAGCAAGCTGTCGGCCTAAGGCCTTTCGAACTTCATAAACATTCTCACCAAAAATACGGCTGTCAGGTCTTGCAAAATAAATATGTTCAAACACGCATTGCTGGGGGGGGTGTTGGACCCATGGAAAACTACTTTCAACCTTACCCTCTTTCCAAACCACCATTTCTCCAGGTTGAATGTCTCGCCCATAGGTTGCACCGATGAGATCAAAGGCACAACTTTCGGATGCCACAACCGCCGCACCTGAAAGCTCTCCTATCATGAGTGGGCGAAAGCCATAGGAATCACGAACGGCAATCAAGCTGTCCTTGGTTAAAAACAATAGACAATAGGCCCCTTCCACTTTTGACAAGGCATCTGCAATTTTCTGTGGCAATGTTGTTTTTTGAGATTTTGCGATTAAGTGTAAAATAATTTCCGTATCACTGGTTGTCTGAAAAATAGCCCCCAGGGCTTCGAGTTCCCGACGCAAGGCAACCGCATTGGTTAAGTTGCCATTGTGCGCCAGAGCCAAAAGTCCTGAGGGATAATGAACAACGAGTGGCTGAATATCTTTGAGAGGATCCGCCCCTTGTGTTGAATATCGAACATGACCAATGGATTTATTTCCTTGAAGCAAATTTAAATTAGATTCACGAAAGACATCGTTGACGAGTCCCATCCCACGGTGCTCAAATAATTTTTGTCCATTGCTGGAAACGATGCCGGCCCCCTCTTGCCCACGATGCTGAAGAGCGTACAAACCCAAGTAAGTTAAATGGGCCGCTTCTGGATGTTCGTAAATGCCAAAAACACCGCATTCTTCTTTAAGAGACTTATTCCATAAGTTTTTCAAAAGCACACTCCCACTGTTTTTTGAGTTCGGTCACCTCTCCAAAAATGTCATCGTTTACTTTCACAGGCCCCTCACTGACTTTCCCAATCACTTGATAAACCATGCCTTCTGCCTTTAACCTATTTTTTACTTTATGGATAGAGCTTGGATGAACACTGATTAAAATGCGACTCGGAGACTCTCCAAAGTAAAGTACTTCCTTGGGGATATTTTTTAAATAGTTGATTTCAGAACCTAAACCATTCTGAAAACAAGATTCCAGCAATGCTATCATTAAGCCCCCATCGCAAACATCATGCGCCGAAACCAGAAGCCCTTGGTGAATAAAATCTCGAATGCAGCGTTGTAAGCGAATTTCAAAATCCAGATGGAATGAAGGCAAGCCCCCGGTCACTTCCCCTCCAAACAAAAACTGAAATTCACTTCCATTTAAGTTCAAGTCATGCGCGCTGGAATCATTTTCTCCTACCAATAGAATGAGGTCCCCCGCTGTTTGAAAACCATGAGAAATACAGTCATCTATATTGTCCAAAAGCCCCACCATCCCGATCACAGGGGTTGGATCAATATTTTTTTGAAGGGTCTCATTATAAAAACTGACATTGCCACTCACAATAGGGAGATTCAAATGACGACAAGCCTCACTCATGCCCCGAATCACTTCTTCAAATTGCCCCATGATCTGCGGACGTTCTGGATTTCCAAAATTTAAACAATTCGTTACCCCAATCGGCTCTGCGCCCACACAGGTTATATTTCGACTGGCTTCGGCAACCGCAAGCATAGCACCCTGATAAGGATCGATGGCACAATATCGGCTGTTCACATCAGTTGTGAAGGCCAATGCCTTTTTGGAATTTTTAAGACGAATGACGGCCGCATCCCCACCGGGCAGGATCACGGTATTCGTTTGAACTTGATAATCATATTGGCGATAGACCCAACGCCTGGAACATAAATTTGGGGAAGTCATGAGACGCACCATACAGTCATTCAGATCAAGGGATCGTTTCAAAAAGTTATCCGAAATTGGGCCACTGCCAACATCTCTGTGGCTCGAATTGCAATGCCGCCACAGAGATGTTGGCAGTGGCCCTACATCGCTCACCTTTGATCTTTCATTTTTAAAATTATCCGAAATTACGCCACTGGGAATGTCTCTGATGCTCGAATTGCAATGCCGCATCAGAGACATTCCCAGTGGCTTAACGTCGTCCACCTTTGAAGCAATTTCATTTTTCAGCTCTTCATTTTTTTCTTTTCCCTGTATTTCTCTCTCATACACCGGGGCTTCGTCGATCAGCGCTTGGATGGGAATACATGCCACTTCTTTCCCTTCACAGGTCGCACGAAAATATCCGTCATCTGTAACCTTTCCGATCACCGCTGCATCCAAATGCCATTTGGAAAAAATTTTTTGGGCCTCTGCTTCATACCCTTTTTCAATGACGAGCAACATGCGTTCTTGGGACTCTGACAATAAAAATTCATAGGGCGTCATGGCCGCTTCGCGTGCCGGTACAGAGGATATATCCAGTTCAATCCCAGCCTTTGCACGGGCCGCCATTTCAACAGAGGAACTGGTCAGCCCTGCCGCCCCCATGTCTTGAATGCCCACCACAAATTTTTCACACATGACTTCCAAGCAAGCTTCCAACAGCAACTTTTCCATAAACGGATCTCCCACTTGCACGGTGGGACGCTGAGATTCCGCAGAATCATCAAATTCTCGAGAGGCCATCGTTGCACCATGAATGCCATCACGACCGGTTTTTGCACCCACAACCATGACCGAATTTCCTACCCCACGCGCCTTGCCATAAAAAATTTTGTCTCGGTCTGCAATTCCGATACAAAAGGCATTCACCAGGGGATTGCTGTTAAAAGAAGGGTGGAAAAAAACTTCGCCACCCACCGTCGGACATCCAAAGGCATTGCCATAGCCACCAATACCGGCCACAACCCCTTTCACCAAATATTTTGTTTTGGGCAGTGTTGGGTCTCCAAAACGCAATGAATTTAAAAGTGCCACGGGTCTTGCCCCCATCGTAAAAATATCTCTTAAAATTCCACCCACACCGGTGGCGGCCCCTTGATAAGGTTCAATAAAGGAAGGGTGATTGTGGCTTTCAATTTTAAAAACACAGACTTGGCCATCTCCAATATCCAAAACCCCTGCATTTTCACCAGGGCCTTGAACCACCCGAAGCCCCGTGGTGGGTAATTTTTTAAGATGAATTTTGGAACTTTTATAGCTGCAATGTTCCGACCACATCACCGAAAACACACCCAGCTCCGTGATATTCGGTACGCGTCCCAAAAGGGCTAAAATTTTTTGATATTCTGCACAAGATAAACCATGGGCGGCGACAACCTGTTCGGAAATTTCTGGCGTTTTCATCAATGGTCGCAAGTCTATAAGGCCGCTGCTGAAAAATCAAATACTTCAATTCCACACCCGAAGGTGCGAGGTGACTGAGGCGTACTTGAACAGTACGACGACGAGTGACGTAGATGGGCCTTTTGAGCTTCGCTGAAATGATAGGAAGGGGCTATCTTATTG
>JACQJD010000081.1 GCA_016198185.1 Deltaproteobacteria bacterium | reverse complement strand
GGATACGCCTCCGGGCATTTTGCTCGTCTTCCTTGTCTCGGCTCAAAATGTGCTCAAAATCTTGCGCCATTATTTATGCGTGTATCAATAGTTTTTCTTTTAGTTCTGCGGGCATGGCGATGACTTTCTTTTGGTGATAATCGAAGGTCACTTGAACCGTTCTTCCTTGTGCTACAAGCCGAGAAGAGGTTTTTTCCCGAATCTCGTAAATTAGAGCAAAACTTTTTTCTTTCAGTTCATCTGGTGTGACAGTGATTTCTAATGCTTCATGAAGGAAACTCGCAGACTTATAGCGACACGATGCTTCGACCAAGATAATAGGGCAGCGGGTATTAAATGTTTTTGCGGAATATCCGAGAGATTCAAAAAAATCCATTCGGGCCTCTTCCATAAAGGTAAAATAAGCTGCGTTATTGGTGTGGGCCAACATGTCGATATCAAAAAAACGAACTTTTAAAGTCATTTTAAATTTATTTTTTCCCATGGCCCAAAATTAGCAAAAATAAACGTATTTTAAAAGGGATTGTTTTTTGGAGGTAACCTTTGTATAAGTCGTTCCATGAAATTTTTGTCACTGGCCATTTTTTTTCTCTCTGTGGCAGCGAGCGCAGGGCCCAAAAAAGAATTCACCGTAGATGATTTTATTGGCACTTGGGAGGGAACTTATCGAACGGTTGGGATTAAATCTGTTTCGAGTCAAGCGTCGTTGGGGGTCGTTAAAGACAATGACAAAAAAGAGGTGGTCGGCGATCAAGTCATCGGTATCTCTTCTAATCCAGAGAAAGTTTTATTTACAAAAGTAGACCAAAAATTGTCTTCTTGTACTTTCGATGGCCAGCAAAAACATTGCACCTATTGGATTTTTTTTTCAGATACCGTGATTCGTGGCTATCGCTTTGATGAAAGTCATTCCTCCCATTTGAAATATGTAGGGCGTTTTTTTCTTAAAAAGAAACCTGCTTGACAATTTGGGGGAAGGCCTTTAAATCGCTATAGTATTTTATGATTCAACTCAAAACATACATTTTTTTAGATTCTTTACAACCTCAGCTGGCAACGTTTATTGGGACCACGTCGAATGGTTTTTTACCAAGCCCCTATGATGCTTCCTTATTTATAGAAATTGCGCCAGGGATTGCTATTAATCGAATGACAGATCAAGCCTTAAAAGCAACCCAAGTAAGACCTGCGTATCAAATTGTGGAACGTGCTTTTGGCATGTTGGAAGTTCACCATGCCGATCAAGGCGAGGTGAATCAAGCGGGCATTGCCATTTTAAAAATGCTCGAAGCCGATGAAGGAACCAGGCAAAAACCGCAGCTTGTGACCAACCAAATTATTCGATCGATTGAACCAGATCAGTCCATCATTATTAATCGTCGACGACAAGGATCGATGGTGTTACCCGGAGAATCTCTGTGTATTTTAGAAACAAATCCAGCAGCTTATATTGCCTTTGCGGCGAACGAAGCTGAAAAAGCAGCCAATATTAAACTGGTAGAAATGACCCCCTTTGGTGCTTTTGGAAGATTGTATTTTAGTGGTGCTGAAGCAGAGGTAGATTCTGCACAGCAAGCAGCGCAACAAGCCATTGAGTCCATTCAAGGCAAGGCAATGGCAACCAGCGAGCGCTAAGAAGTTTAATTTACAGGGACTGCTCTTTTTAACGGTCCCACAAGGAGGAAAATATGTCTGATGCACTAGGTCTTTTAGAAACAAGAGGTTTTGCAGCCATGGTTGAAGCTGCAGATGCTATGGTAAAAGCCGCCAAAGTGGAATTGATCGGATACGAAAAAATTGGATCTGGATTGGTCACTGCCATTGTTCGTGGGGACGTCGCGGCGGTCAAAGCTGCTACAGAAGCAGGTGCCCGCAGTGCTGAAAAAGTGGGAGAATTGGTGGCCGTTCATGTCATTCCAAGACCCCATGCCAATATTGATTTGACGCTTCCTTTGGGAAGAAATTCAGAAAAAGAAGTTCGCAGTTCAACTCGAAGAAAAGAAGCAACTGCTTAATAAATTAACTTCAGCAGTCTCTTAAGGAGTACGCATGCAAGTCGGACGTGTGATTGGTACAGTTGTTTCCAGCCAAAAAGATCCTGGAATTTCGGGATCCAAGCTATTAATTGTTGAGCAAACAGATATGCTGGGGAAGCCAAAGGGAAATTTTGTGGTGGCGATCGATGCTGTGGGCGCCGGGGAAGGTGAGCTTGTTCTTTTTGCCTCGGGGTCTTCTGCTCGGCAAACGAATGTTACCAAAGATAGGCCTGTCGATACGGTCATCATGGGAATTGTGGATTCGATTACCTTACGTGGCGAAACAACCTTTACGAAAGAATAACGATGGCAAACGGTTCTATTCGCGATGATCAAATCTCCTATGTGATTGATCGGGTGATTGAGCGTCTTCAAACCAGTCGCGATCCTGTATCTCTCCCAGAGCAATCAACCTCTGCACCAGAGGTTTGGAAAAAATATCAGTCTCAGGTGGGATTGTTTGAGGATATGGACCAAGCCATTGAGGCTGCCAAAAGCGCGCAACTTGCTTTGGAAGCTCTTTCTTTAGAGAAAAGAAAAGTGTTGATTGCCGCAATTCGGACAGCCTGTAGGTCGAACGTTGAATTGATTTCTCGTCAAGCGGTTGAAGAAACCGGCATGGGGCGCATCGAAGATAAAGTCCAAAAAAATCTTTTGGTCATCGATAAAACACCTGGGGTAGAAGATATTGAACCTTTGGTGTTTACAGGTGATTACGGGTTATCACTCATCGAACGAGCGCCTTATGGGGTGATGGGGGCTATTACGCCGTGCACAAATCCTACAGAAACGATTATTTGCAATTCTATTGGGATGATTGCGGCAGGCAATACCGTTGTTTTTAATCCACATCCCTATGCCAAAAAAGTGTGTGCAACGATTGTCGATATCATCAATCGTGCGAGTGTTGAAGCCGGCGGACCGCATACGCTTTTAACTTGTATGGTGGATCCAACCATTGAATCGGCCCAGAAGCTCATGCGGCATCCTAAAATTAAGCTTTTGGTTGTAACGGGAGGTCCGCAAGTTGTTAAAGAAGCAATGAACTCTGGAAAAAAAGTGATTGCGGCAGGGCCTGGAAATCCACCTGTGGTCGTCGATGAAACGGCAGATCTTTCTCAAGCAGCACGAGATATTGTGCGTGGCGCGAGTCTGGATAACAATATTGTATGCATTGCCGAAAAAGAAATTATTTGTGTGGAATCGGTGGCCGATGTTCTCAAAGAATTTTTAAAAAAGAATAAGGCTTTCGAAGTCAACCCGCATCAATTAAAACAGTTAGAGCAAGTTATTCTCAAAGACGGTTATCCCCATAAAAAATGGATTGGAAAAAATGCCAATGTCATTTTGCGCGAAATTGGGGTGACGGCTGGAGATGATCTTCGATTGATTTTTGCCGAAACGCCCAGGGGGCATCCTTTTGTGCTGAGAGAACTTTTGATGCCAGTCATTCCGTTGGTTCGTGTTCAACAGGTGGAGGAAGCCATTGCACTTGCCAAAGAAGTGGAGCATGGCTACGGGCATACGGCGGTGATGCATTCCAAAAACATTGATCATTTGCACAAAATGGCAAGAGCTTTGCGAACGGCGATTTTTGTTAAAAATGGCCCTTCCTTTGCGGGTTTAGGATTGGAAGGAGAGGGCCCGACATCCTTTACCATTGCGTCTCCCACCGGGGAGGGGCTCACCTCTGCAAAACATTTCACCAAAGAACTGCGTTGTGTGTTAAAAGATCGTTTTAGAATTATATGATTAAAAATTTGGATCAACCGGCGATTGGAATGATTGAACTTTCCAGTATAGCGCGTGGTTTTTATATTTGTGATGCTATGGTGAAAAAAGCACCCATTGAAGTGCTCATGTCTCAGACCACCTCTCCCGGAAAATATTTGATCTTAATTTGTGGCGATGTGGCTTCCGTTGAAGCTTCCACGCAACATGGGAAAGAGCTTTCTGATAAAGATTTAATTGATTCTTTGTTTATTCCAAACATTCATCATGCCATTATTCCGGCAGTGAGTGGGCATTATCCAAAGGTTTCATTGGAAGCGGTGGGTATTGTGGAAACAGTGTCTGTCGCGTCTGCAATTGTTTCGGCCGATGCAGCGCTAAAGACCGCAGAAGTGCATTTGATGGAGTTGCAATTGGGGAAAGGGTTGGGCGGTAAAGGATACTTTGTGGTTACAGGAGATTTAAGTGAAGTGCAAGCAGCTCTGGATCAAGCAGAGGCGTTATTGATGCCAAACTCAAAACTTCTCAAAAAAGAAGTCATTGCGAGCCCGCATGAAGAATTTTCATTGAGGGTGTCGCCATGAATTTAGGGCAAGTCTTAGGGGTGGTGGTGGCCACACAAAAAGAAGATTCTTTACGTTCCTCCATTTTATACGTGGTTCAACCTCAAGATGAAACAGGGCGAAATGTAGGGGAGGCAGTGGTGGCTGCAGATACCGTAGGGTCGAAAGTGGGAGATCAAATCTTATGGGTTTCTTCTCGGGAGGCGGCACTTGCGATGCCCGAAACTTTTACGCCGGTAGATGCCGCAATTGTTGGGATTGTCGATCGGGTGGAAGTATGATTCTGGCGAAAGTGTTAGGGCCGGTGATTGCCACCCAAAAAAACAGCTCTTGGGTGGGGCGAGCCATTTTTGTGGTTCAGCCGATCGATCCACAACAAAAACCTTCTGGAAATTCTTTTGTGGCTTTGGATGAAGTTCAAGCCAGAATTGGAGATATTGTGCTTGTGACACGAGAAGGAAATGGATGCCGCCAAATTTTGAAAGATGAAGGAGCACCCGTAAATTCTTTAATTACAGGTATTGTAGATCAGTTGACGTTTATAAAAGATGGCAGTTGAAAAGGAGTCACGCATGAATCGAAAATTTTTGATGTTATGTTTATGTATTTTGCCCATGCAAGGATTTGGGGCCTATGATCTCACGGAACTTAAAAACCGAACCAATGCTGAGCTTCGGACTTTTACCGAAATTACTTCCATGGCCTCTAATTTTAAAGGGCTCGCACCTGCAAGTCCTTTGGGGATTTGGGGATTTAATGCCGGCGTGGAATTGACCACGCTCCCTCATTTGGCACTTCAAGTGACAGACGAAGACATTGAACTTCCGAAAGCGTTTCCCAGAATTTCTGTGGCCAAAGGGTTGACCCCCAATTTTGACATCGCCCTTTCTGGCATGACCGCCAAAATTTTTCCAAGTGAATTGGAATTGCCTCAGGAGTTATCAAATTTATTTGTATATGGAGGGGGCCTAAAATATACGGTTTTGCGTGAAGGCATTTTCCCCGTTTCCGTTGGTGTTCGGGCTACTTATAATCGATTAAAGCTTCCTTTTTTTAAATCAGATACGTATGGCGCAGATGTTTCTTTGAGTCGCTCGCTTTTTCTTTTTCCAAAAGTCAGTGTGACCCCTTTTGCGGGTGTTGGCTATGTTTCAATTCATGGCGAGTTTAATCCCTCAGAATTGAGCAAGTATTTACAAGTCAGTTCTAAACAGGCCATTTCAGATTATCGCTATTTTTCGGGGGTGAGCTTCAATTTGTTCTTTTTAAACATGACCGGCCAATTCGATTTTGGCAATCCCAAAGAAGCCAATACCATCAGCATTAAAGCTGGGCTTCAATTTTAAAAATCAATTGTAGAAAGCTTAATTTGCCAAATAAAATCCCGCGAAGGTTCCTTTTTGATATGCGGCTTTGAGAGTTCCAGCTCTGAGCAGATCTGAAATATCTTTGGCGTCTTTGTAACTCGCGGCTTTGAGTTCGTATTTTCCATCGGTGCATTGCGCATGAACCGACCACTGTCCTTGGGTATGTTGATAGGTCATGTAGTGGGTCATCTCATTTGAAGAAGGCATGCGACTATTTTCAGGGGATGCCAGTTTACAAGATTTAAAAGTCCATTCCGAAAGACCGGTTTCTTTTTTCACTTTATCGGTAACGACTTGTTCTAGAATATCTCCAAATTGTGCCAAGGCTTCGTGAACGCCCAACATCAACAAACACCCTAAAAAAATATATTTTTTCATTTTTTTCTCCCTTTAAGAGACCTATCGGAGCTTAGAGGGAGAACCTTAAGTAAATGAGGGGATTTCCGATACAGGATGAGAGATGAAGAAGTCCAATTTAAAGACGGTCGTGCAACCAGAAAAGAATGGGTTGGCCCATTCCTATGGGCGGTTTAGCGAGGAGGGGGAGCGTTATATTATTGAAAAGCCGGATACCCCCAGGCCTTGGTACAATTACTTAAGCAATGACGTTTACCATGCCATTATTTCCCAAACGGGTGGTGGTTATAGTTATTACAAAGATTGTAAATTGCATCGATTGCTTCAATATGAAGACCATCGGAGCGATCGACCTGGGCGATATCTTTTTATTCGAGATTCAGAAAGTCAAAAATTTTGGACACCCAATTGGCAACCCATCTGTAAACCCTTGGCCTCTTGGCAAGCCATTCATGGCTTTGGGTATACGCAAATTTTAAGTCAACAGGAGGGCATTTCCGTAGAACTTACCTACTTTGTTCCCAGAAAAGATCCATGTGAGGTTTGGCGTGTGCGCATCAAAAATAAATCGTTTTATTCCAAAAAAATTGAGCTCTTCCCATATGTTTCTTTTCTGCTCGGGGATTATTATATGGAGCGCGATTTTAAAAATATTTTATTGCTGTACAATGAGGGCTATTACGATGAGCGCAATCAAATGATTGTGGCCTTTAAACATCCTACCACGGCGCGTCCCTATAAAACCTTTGGCTTTTTTGGATCTTCTTTAAAACCCAAAGGCTATGAAATCGATGCTGAAAAATTTTTGGGAGAATATGGCTATCTTTCAAATCCGCAAACGGTTCGACGAGCAACAACCTCCAATACCTCCGTTCGTGGGAAAGAAATGGTTGGCGTATTTCATCTGGAACTTGAGTTAAAACCCCATCAAGAAGAAACAGTTTCGTTTGTCATGGGGATGGTGGAAAGCAAATCCAGAGCGGCCAAGATGGCTCATACCTATCGAAACTTAAAAACAGTGGAACAGGAATTTCAAAAAACGGTGGCCGGGTGGAAGCAACGGTTATCCACCTTGGAAATCAAAACCCCTGATGAAGAATTTAACATCATGAACAATCTTTGGGGGAAGTACCAGCTTTTGCAATGCACGCAATGGCGTTCGGCGGCGCCCTATAATCCCGGAGAAGGGGGACGTGGCTTCAGAGATTCAGCTCAAGATACGGAAGCCATTTCCATCTTGGAGCCTCAGCGTGCCAAACAAAATATTCGAATGCTCTTAAAAAATCAGTACGATACGGGACATGCGGTAGCAGGTTTTTCGGAAATTACCGGGCCTTGGGAAATTGGGTCCAATACTGGAATATTGGGCAAAGGAGATGTCGCTGTTTGGATTCCGTACATGGTGACGGCCTATCTCAAGGAAACAGGCGATGATTCATTTTTGAATGAAAAAATTTCTTATCTTCGAGGGAAAAAGGCAACGGTTTGGGAGCATTGTGTTGAGGCGATGCATCATTTTTCAAAAGCACAAGGCCCTCATGGGTTGCCCTTGTTTTGGAAAGCAGATTGGAACGATGCCTTTGATCGCTGTGGTATCCAAGGAAAAGGGGAATCTGTGTGGCTTGCCATGGCGTATGTACGCGCACTTTATCAAATGGCGGAACTGGCAACCTTTTTAAAGAAAGAAGCAGTATCTGAAAAATTTAAAAAAGAGGCGGCAGAAGTGACCCAACGCATTAATCGGCATGCTTGGGATGGGGACTGGTATCTTTCCTTGTTTACAGATCATGGCAGTACCGTTGGTTCTAGAAAAAACAAAGAAGGAAAAATTTATTTAAATCCTCAAAGTTGGGCAATTTTGTCTGAGGTTGCGCCACAACTCCGAAAACATCGCTGTATGAAATCGGTGGAAGCGTGGCTAGATACAGACTTTGGCCCTTATTTATTTTCACCGCATTATACCCATTATGATCCAAAGATTGGCCGTATTACAGCCTTTGCCCCGGGGACCAAAGAAAATGCAGCCTTATTTTCGCATGCGATTGCTTTTATGATTGTTGCGTATGCCAAGGAACATTTGGGAACCAAAGCCTATACGCTCTTTAAAAAATTAACGCCTTTTAATCCCGCCAAAGAAATAGATCGTTATAAAGTGGAGCCTTACATTTACCCTGAATATTGTTTGGGAAGTGGCAATGCGGAGATGGGGGAAGGCGCCTTTACGTGGAATACGGGAACAGCCGCTTGGATGTTCATGGCCGCTCATTTGTGGATTTTGGGGATTCGGCCCACGTATCAGGGGTTACAAGTTGACCCTGCCATTCCGAGACAGTGGCGTGGTTTTTCGTGTCGACGCATGTTTCGAGGATGCACGTACCATATTCAAGTCCAAAACCCTCATGGTCTAGAATCTGGAAAAGTAGAAATTTACGTCAATGGCAAAAAAATAAAAGGGAACATCATTCCAGTTTCTAAAAAGGCAAATAAAGTATTTCAGGTATTGGCAGTGATGAGAAAAGGTTGAAGTTATCTTATTCTCAACATCCCTCTTAAAATGGGTTTTACCATTTCAATGGTAACAGACTCTCCAACGCGTACTTCTTGAGCAGCCGTGGTCAACTGGGTGCAAAGAGAATCCAAATTAACTCCGCGAGGAGGAAGGTCATCCTCGATATTGCCAAGACCTGCTTTCAATGCGGTTTGCAGAGCAGCTAAGTCAATTTCATCTGGATCTTGATTGAGAACATCGCAAACAGTTTCGGCGAAGTTCTCCAAGGGATCTTGTCCTTCGGGAAGGCCCGGCATCTGTATGGGTAAGATTCCAGGAGAACGTGCACCGAGCGGTGGCATGGGGGTTCGTTCTCTGGGAAGAAATTGTGCTTCATGGAAGGGGCTTTGCCCAGATGGATTTTTAATCATGAAATTTCCATGCGGTGTGGAAAGAAAAATAGAGTCTCTCGGAATTTGTAATACGAATGCTAAACCAGGTACATCCGTACGTTGAGCATAAGCCGCCAGCGCTTCATACAATATTTCAGGGATAGAGCCATCCAAAGAGACAGAGCTTAATACATAAGAGGCTCTTCCAAACGAAATAATGACACGAACGGTAGCGCCGCGTTTCCACAGGTGAAGAGAGGCCCCATTGTCTTCTAAAAGAATATCTTCATCTGAGAAGTATTGGACCGTACGTGGCCACGATCGGCGAGTGCGCTCTTGTGTTGCTTGAAATTGACGAAGATAGGCTTCAATCGCATTCCATAAAATGACAGGGGCCGAGGTGGGTTCTGCTTCATAAGAAAGGTCGAGCATAAATGCGGTGGCAGAACTGGTGATGGGCATGGAATCCATCGAATATTGTTCAGGGGAAGTTGGATCGGGAGATGCTTTTCGATGAAGAACAAAAATATGAGAATCTGTGACGAGAGAAACTTGGGTGGTTGAGCCAGAAAGAACGCCTTGAGATGGTGAGCCTCGTTCAGAGGTTATCCATGCTTGGAGAGCTTCAAATAAAATTCCAGGTAGGCTGGAAGCGCTTGGGGTCCAAGGTAGTTTCATCGCAGAGCGATTAAATTTAAGAGTGACTTTGACTTTGCCGGTTGCCGGGTGACGGACGAGAGCAAGTTCTTCTCCCCCGGCATTACGTGGTTTAATGATGATCATCCTCTGATTGAAAAGACCAACGCTGTCTGGTAAATCCAGTACTCTTAAACCGTTAAGATAATTGGACAGTGCCTCCCATAAAACAATTTGTGCATCTTGGGGATCTCCTGAAAAAGGAAGATCCAAGACAACGGTGGTTTCAGAAGGATCATCTATGCCTTCATAGGTTCCGGCGCCATCTTGCATTTCTGCCGTTGGCGCGGTGGTGGCATTTTCTTTTGTTGCCAAAGGAGTAGGGGCTAACGCATTTCCCCAGGAAAGTCTTCCAGGCTCTGCCCATGTTCTAAAAGGAAATGTTCTCCATAATTGCAATGTCAGGATTCGTAATTGTGTCCAATGATGAGCGCCTTCCCCCCATAGGAACAAAGCAAGTGTGCAAAGTGGATTGGGTCTTCTAGGTCTAGAAAGACTGGGCCATTCTAATGTTTGTCTCGTTTCTCCGATATCTGCAATTTCGGTGGTGGGCGCGGCTTGAGGGTGCGGGGTGACAACTATTTGAATCTGCGTATGGGTTGTATCCAATGGAAGATCGCTCAGTCTGGCTTCAACGATCTGCTTTGCTCTTTCATCCGAAATGGAGCCATCCAATTCTGAAATTTCAACCACAATGATTCGACCACCGTCAGATGCAGTTAGTTCAACCGAGGTTTCAAAAGGGAGGTCCGTCAGTCGACCTTCGATGATTTCGCATCGTTGTAAACGATCGGTGTCTGGATCTGTGTCTCGAGGTTGTCCAAAAATGTTGAGTGAAACACAAAAAGAAACGGTGAAAACAAAGATTTGAAATGTGCGCATGCAGCCTCCTTTTTTCTGTGAAAAGCGAAAAGACGTACGAACGGCAAAATCTGCCTCAAACGCTCAACGATACGATCGTCTTCCACTCAAATCGTATAATCAGAAGCGCATCCTTTCTCAAGCAGAAATACGATATTGAAGGGCTGTCCATCCCAGAATTGATGAATTTAACAGGGTTTGGAGGGACAGCCATCCGTTTTGCTTTAAAAGCAGTGGGCATCAAAACTCGATCAGGCCTGTTCAATTCACGAAAATACAAACCAAAAAATAATGGCACTCTGTATTTTGATTTGATGAAATCTCCATCTCACAACTACAGGATGAAATCGGCCAAAGGCCGATTTCACTTCGAGCGCCGAAGGCGCGAGGAAGTCCCCTGGTTTAGAGCAATGAATATTTCATCGCTTTCAAGGTAGCATTGGCAGCCTGTCATTTCGAGGCCGTAGGC
>JACQJD010000084.1 GCA_016198185.1 Deltaproteobacteria bacterium | reverse complement strand
GACATTCCGAGCACAAAGCCACGCGTGGCGAAGTGCGAGGAATCTCCGAGGGTGAGATCCTTCCCCTTCGCTTCGCTCAGGGTCAGGATGACGGCATTTTCGGACAGCCCACTTACGGATTTTTGTATATCGAAAAATATTGTACTAATGAAATAGAAGCCCCAAAGCTTTCCTTGGTAAAATCTAAGGGCTGTCTTGATACGTTTACATTCACCCCTCGAAAAAAACCCAGTTCAACATCTAAAAGGGCGCCATCAGCGCTATCTGCACATTGCTTGCGATCGACATTCACTTTTACCCACTTTGTTGATGTTTTTAATCCAACGCTCACGGGGGCATGAAGCGCCACATGATAGTGATTCCGTAAGCAAGAGGTATGTCCATATTCATAAGCGAAATAAAGATGCGTTCTCAGCAAACAATAGATCGTATTCGATGTTTCATCTTGAGCCGATTCCGCAATCATGGCACCAAATAATCCTTCTTCGCGAAGACCTTCTCTGCCCAACACACCTGAAATGAAATAATTTTCAGGTTGAAATTTGATTAAAACACCCTGCTTCTTCGCCAAGTTTTTTAAATTACGATAGCTATCTAAAAATTCTTCTGTAATACACCCAATGAGGGTAATTTGACGTAATGTCTTTTTAATTTTTCGTCGATCAAAAATTCTAGGGGAAACAAGTTCCCAATGCGCTTTTCCATCTTCTTCCACGCCATAAAGCATCCCTACTTGTTGGCCTCGGGGCTCCGATTCAAAAATAATAATGACATCTTCATAATCGCCTTCCAAACATTCTGCAATATGCCGAGGCTCTGTCTTATAATCGAAAAGTCGCTGGGTAGAATCATACCCCATGCTTTCTAACAACTGATGAGCATCTTTTTGGATATCCTCATGAATGGTAGGACGCGTTAACAACGGATGTAACAGTGACACCACACAGACTTTGGGCGCCAACACGGTTTCAGCAAAACCAAAGAATGGGAGAAGCGTGAGAGAAACAAACAAAAAAAATGGGCGAAGTTTTTTAAATAAAATTCTTAAAACTTCGCCCATCGATAAAAATAACTCTAAAGATTACTCAATATCCATCGTCGGAACATGAGCCATTTCCAGTAAAAAACCGGCTGTCAAAGAATCTAAGCCTGTTTTTTCCATAAAATATTTTCGAATTAAAGATGAGTCCTTCACATTTTTGAGTGCTGGATCATCTAAATTAACCGTCAGCGCTTCTTGCCCTTCATGTGATTTTAAAAAATCTGCTGTCTGAAGGAAAATATGAGATGCTTCTTCGGCAGTATAAAATCCTTGGGTAACATTACGGGCCAATGCTTTTTCCAAAACAGTATTTACATCACTCGCCTGTTCATCCAATACAGCACCTGTAATTCCCGCCAGTACGGCCACCGTGTACCAAAATCTCTCACTGTCAAAATTAATATCGGAGTCATTGATAAAAACCACCGTACCCACACCCACAGCACCTGCAATCGTGGCACCCCCTGCAATAATGAGACCCGGTTGTCCTGTGGCAAGCCCCACCGTTAGGGCATGAGATTTTAAACTAAAGGAAAAAAGGCTTACCGCTACCACTGCCGTAAGCATTAATTTTGATAGAAGTTTCATAGATACCTCCTGTTCATTGTTTGAGGTTGCCGAGCAACCTCGTTACACATTTTCTACCTTAAGGTGACAACACTATTAGAGTTCAAAAATCATTTCAACTATTTTCAGATGTCCCCATTAAATTATTTCGTTTTAGGCGTATGGCATAAACTGAAAAGTTGGACTATTTATGATCGCTCTGATAAAGTTTTTGAAATGAGCGTGTATCGAATATTATTTGTTTTCTTATCGCTTCTATTTTTAACGCAATGCGCTACCAGCGGGCGCAATAAGGGCGATATCAATATGTATTCCACAGGACAAGATGCAAAACTCGGAGCCTATTGGGCCTCTCAAATTCCCAAAATGATGCCCTTGTTATTCGACGAACGGCTTTTGGATTTCGTCAATAATCTAGGACAAAAAATTGTCCACCAATTTCCAGAGGAAGAACGCCTGTTTGATTATCATTTTAAAATTGTAAAAGACCCTCAAGTCAATGCCTTTGCACTTCCAGGCGGATATATTTTTGTGAATTTGGGACTTCTGCAAGTGGTAGAAGAAGAAGCGGAACTTGCCATGGTCTTGGGTCACGAAATGGGTCACGTGGTGTATCGACATGGAACGGAACAACTTACGAAAGCTCAAGGATTTTCCTGTTGTTTGGCCATTACTGCCAATGCGGTTGGGTTGGGACAAATTCAAGTGGAACTCATTAATTTATTTGGCCAAACAGGGCTTCTTTTTTATGGACGAAAAGCCGAATTGGAATCCGACGGATTTGGCGTCGAATCACTCCATCGCAGTCACTATGATCTTTCTTATGCCCATACTTTTTTTGAGAAACTTCAAAAAATCTATAAAGATAAACCCAATCGCCTTGAAAAAATGCTCTCCACGCACCCAACGCCGGATGTTCGTATTCAAGAAGTGAAGGTGGCCGTTCAAAAATATAAAGCCGACCCAAACCCGATTGTCTCTACGCCTTCATTTGGCGAAATGAAAAAAGTTCTCCAAAAATATCCCTCAAAACATGAACAATCTCAGCTCATCAACCAATATCATGCTTATTTAAAACAACATGGCCTCACCCCTTCAGATGTTCGATAACCTCCGATCCCCTGAGATCATCCATTTTGTCGAAGCACACCTCAACACATCTTGTGAACACCTAAACATCATCAAACTTGCGGGAGATGCTTCAGACCGTCAGTATTTTCGGCTATCTTATAAAAATAAAACTTGGATCCTCCTCCAGAGAGAACCGTTTGAACCCTCCCGAGACCCCTATTTGAATATTCAAACCCACCTTCAAAAAAATGATATCCACGTTCCTCAAATTTATGCTGTTTCTGGAAATTTAGGCGCCTTTCTCATTGAAGATTTTGGAGATGAATTATTAGATAAGGTTTACCGGCATCTCGGTCCTAAAGCTGCTGCAAAATACTATTTTTTGGCCTTGGATGAACTTTTAAAATTTCATATCGATGCCAGTTCTAACTTAGAAGGGTGTGTCGCAACGAAACATCGACTGGATGAGAAGAAATTTCTTGCTGAACTCGAATTCATGAAAGAACATTTAATTCAAAATCATCTTCAAAAAAAAATATCACCTGAAGAAAATAAAGTTCTTCAAACTGGTTTTCAAAAAATTTCAAGCCATCTCAATGAAGAACCTCTCTGTTTATGCCATCGGGACTATCACAGTAAAAATTTACTCATGACAAAACAGCGGATCGGCATTGTCGATTTCCAAGATGCCCGATTGGGCCCTTGTCATTATGATGTAGCCAGTTTGCTTCGAGATTCTTACATTCAACTTCCAGAACCGCTCGTTGAAGATCTCTTAAAATACTATTTGTTCGAAAAAGAACAACGCCTTAAAAAACCACTTTCATATGAAGCTTTTGTCATGGCCTTCGATTGGGTTTCCATTCAACGTAATTTAAAAGCCATGGGATCTTTTGGCTATCTCAAAACCGTAAAACAAAAATCACAGTATCTTGAATATTTAAAACCCACGTGGATTTCTGCACAAAAAAATTTAAAAAAATTTAAAGAACTCGAAGCATTTCATGAAGTCCTAGAAAATTTATTCGGAGATCTCTAAATGAAAGCAATGATCTTGGCCGCAGGTCTTGGAACGCGTCTTTACCCACTCACAGAACATTTCCCAAAACCGCTACTTCCCTTCAGAGAAAAACCACTGATCGGTCATACCCTAGACCTTCTCAAAAAAGCCAATATCTTTGAAGTGGTTATCAATTTTCATCACTTTCCAGATCCTTTAAAAAAATATTTAAAAACCCAAAAAGAATTTGAGTTTGTCTTTTCGGATGAACCCCAAATATTGGGGACCGGCGGGGGAATTTTAAAAGCCAAACCTTATTTAAAAGAAGATCGATTTGTGGTCATCAACAGCGATGTGGTCATGCAACCTTCCATTTCAGAACTTTTAAAATTTCATCTTGCCAAAAAATCATTGGCAACGATGTTGGTTCGATCTCCCAAGCCCACCGAACGCTATGAGTGCTTAGGGTTAAATTCCCAACATCAAATTCGACAATTCAAAGTTAAAACGATTCACCCACGCTATCGGCGGGTCATGTTTTGCGGACTTCATTTGTTCGAGCCTGAAATATTTGATTGTTTCCCAAATAAAAAAATATTTTGTATCAATTCAGATGTCTATGCTCAATTAATTCAGGAAAAAGCACCTGTCTTTGGAAGTCTCTACCGTGGCGCTTGGCTTGATCTGGGAACACTCGATCTCTATTTAAAATATAATTTGAAATATTTAACAGCATCCCAAAAGAGTCATTTCAAACAAATGCTCCGAAAATTAGCCCCGGGCGTTACTTTGCCTAAAACAACTTCTCGCTGAGCCCCCGTCACTTCTGGCAAATTAGCACATGTCCCTTGACTTGTTTCAAAAGCCAAAAGTGCAAATGCCATGGCTTCAATGGCACTGCTGTTATAACCATAGTCTTCAAACCGTTTGTGGGAAATCATCGGCATACACCGTTTTAAAAAATGGACCAGCGTTTTATTTTTAGCACCTCCACCCCCTAAAATAATTTCTCGAATTTTTGTTTTCGGAAAAACAAAGCGAAAATAATTTTCGGAAATACTGTGGGCCGTGAGGGCTGTTACGGTCGCAATGAGATCTTCCATCGACATGCCTTTTGCCAATGACAAAATATGCTTTGCAAATACAACCCCAAATTCTTCTCGCCCTGTCGATTTCGGGGGTTTTTTAAAAAAGAAAGGATGTTTTAAAAGTTTATTTAAAAACAGTGTTTGAACTTTTCCTTTGGCCGCCATTGCGCCATCCGCATCAAATTGCTTCTTCCCACGCGTTGCGTGTGAAACCATGGCATCAATTAAGGCATTGCCAGGCCCCGTATCAAAGGCAACGACGTCTTTCAAAGAAGCATTGCTGGGAATCACCGTTACATTGCTCATACCACCAATGTTTTGAATCGCCACTCCGTATCCAACCTGATGAAACAGATAATAATGAAGATAGGGTGTTAAAGGAGCCCCATGCCCACCCCATGCCATGTCATTCACTCTAAAATCTGAAACGGTGGTTACCTTTGTCTTGCAAACAATCATCGCAGCTTCCGCAATCTGAAAACTCATCCCTCTGTTGAAGGATGCCGTAGGCGGTAAATGTCGAATGGTTTGTCCATGTGACCCAATTAAATCAATTTGGGATAAAGGCACCTTTGCTTTTTTTGCAATCGCAAGAGCTGCATCTCCAAACAAATCTCCTAAAATAATCTGAAAAGAACAAAGCTCATCCAATATGATTTTTTCTGCATGCGCCAATTCCAAAATTTTGGACCGAATTTTTTTGGGGTAGGCATAAGTCTCAAAGGCCTTGAGATCCACTTTCCGCTCATGACCCTGGGCTTCAATGTCAACCAATGCTGCATCTATGCCATCTGAGGACGTACCAGAAATTAAACCAATAATTTGTTTTCTAATTTTTTGCGTGTGTTTTTTTGAATTCTTCATGAATTTTTTTTAAGTGCGCTGGCTGTGAGATAAGCTCTAACCCTGTCAGCGCCAAAGCTTTGGCCGCAAGCACCATGCTTTTCATCGCACGTTCGGTCAACGCAGCCTTAGCAAATTGAGGGGTATGACAAGAAAAATCATCGCAAATTTGAATCGAGGGATGAAGGGTGGGGACCACTTGACTCACATTTCCAATATCTGAAGATCCAATTCTTTTTTTAGGATCCCCTTGTTCATGATGAACACCCAATCCCGTCAGTTGTTTTTCAAAAATTTTGCCTAACGCGCGATTCGGATAAAAAGGTTCATAGGGAAGCGGGTTTTGGGTTATGTGAATGGTTGCTTTTTGTTTCTGGGCTTCTTCTTTGGCAATGCGTGTCATCTGATCGACAATCATCTTTACATCTGCCATCTGGAGAGATCTTACATAGTATTTTAGAGAAGCGTATTCTGGAATGATATTGGGCTTAACGCCAGCATGGGCAAAAACACCATGAACTCTGGCATCTTTTTTTAAAGTTTTTCTAAATTTTAGAATCCGCACATAGGTGGCCGCCGCTGCATCTAATGCATTGATTCCTTTTTCGGGCTCTGCTGCTGCATGCGCTTGTTTCCCAAAAAATTCAATATCGATTTCCATGAGCGCCAACATAAATTTAATCACTTCCGTTTTGGAATCTGGGTGCGCCATCATGGCGCAATCTAATCTTTTAAAAAGCCCTTTTTGAGAAAGAATCACTTTCCCGCCGCCGCCTTCTTCTGCAGGACATCCCATCACAAAAACAGTTCCAGATTTTCCTTCCAAACACTTTGCCAATGCAACGGCTGCACCACAGCTTGCTGTCCCAATCAGGTTATGTCCACAGGCATGGCCAATGCCTGGCAATGCATCATATTCAGCCAAATAACCAATATGCGGTCGGCCGCGCCCAAAGGATCCGACAAATGCCGTGGGCAAACCGCCAACCCCTTTTTGAATTTTAAAATGATGCTGCTTTAAAAAAGAAACCAGCTTGGCTTGAGCCAGAAACTCATTAAAATTAAGTTCGGGATGGTTCCCAATAAACATGGCCAATGATTTTAAAGACGGGCTTACCTGTTCCAGGACTTCATGAATTTTTGCAACACGCATGGTGGCAAAAGATTAGCATAATCTTTCCTGAAAATGCTATACTTTCGTCGATGCAACGATTCGTATTACGACGGCTCACGTTACTTCTTCCTATTTTATTTGGGATTTCCATCATCGTCTTTTCTCTCATGTATTTTATTCCTGGAAATCCCGTTGATCTGATCTTGGGTGAAAATGCACTTCCCCAAGATAGAGCCTATTTGACGCATTTACTTCATTTAGATGAACCCTTGCACAAACAATATGTTTTTTTTGTGAAAGATTTGTTCACAGGAAATTTAAGGTCTATTCATACACGTCAAAGCGTGTGGAAAGAAATTTTCAGCCGATTTCCAGCCACCTTAGAGCTTGCCGTGTGGGCCATGGGTTTTGCGTTGGTATTTGCACTTCCACTGGGACTTTGGGCAGCCGTCAAACAAGGAACCTTGATTGATTACAGTGCCATGACGTTGGCCTTGCTGGGAATTTCCATGCCCCATTTCTGGTTAGGGCCACTGCTCATTTTAATATTTGCTTACCATCTTCCATTATTTCCCATTTCTGGAAATGAAGGGCTGCTCAGCGTTATTTTGCCAGCGCTGACGTTAGGAACAGCCCTCATGGCACTGCTTTCACGGCTGACACGAACCTCCACTTTAGAAGTATTACAACAAGATTATATTCGAACCGCATGGGCCAAAGGTCTTTCTCGCGAAAAAATTCTGCTCAAACACACACTCAAAAATGCTCTCATCCCAGTCTTAACCATTGCAGGGATTCAAACGGGTGCTTTGCTTTCAGGTGCCGTCATCACTGAGACGGTTTTCGATTGGCCTGGCATTGGAACGCTGCTCGTTGAGGCCATTCAATCACGAAATTATCCGATGGTTCAAGGTTGTGTGCTTGTCATTGCTTGTCTTTATGTAATGGTTAATTTGATAACGGATTTAATGTATGGGCTTTTAGACCCACGTATTCGATATTCATGAAAAAAATAAATCTTCGTACCATCATTGGAAGCGGCATTTTAGCCATGTTTATTTTAATAGGACTCTGTGCGCCTTGGATAACAAGCTATGACCCAAAAGCAACCATGCTTGAAGAAAGATTTTCACCCCCTTCTCATATCCATTGGCTGGGACAAGATAAATTAGGCAGTGATATTTGGAGTAAAATAATTTATGGCGCACGTATTTCTTTGGTCGTTTCTTGTCTATCAACCTTGTTTGCCCTCATCATTGGATTGTGTCTGGGTTCGGCAGCAGGATATTTTGGCTCTTGGGTTGAAGAGCTCATTATGCGGTGTGTGGATATTCTCTTGGCATTTCCTGGATTACTCTTAATTTTTGCATTGGCCGCATTTTTAAAACCAAGTCTTATCAATTTAATCCTGATTTTTTCATTGGTGGGCTGGACGGGCTTTGCTAGGGTGGCTCGGAGCCAAGTTTTGGTGGAAAAGGAAAAGGATTTTGTTTTGGCTGCACATTCCCTGGGAGCAGGGCATTTCTATATTTTGATCCGGCACATTTGGCCAAATATTTTAGCACCCCTCATGATTCAAGCTTCTTTTTTTATGGGGGGCGTCATCATTGGTGAATCCAGCTTAAGCTTTTTAGGCGTTGGGGTCCCTCCCGATGCGCCGAGTTGGGGAAACATGCTCAATCTCGCCAAGCAATCTGCATTTCAACCTGGCTTTGTGGCTATTTTTCCAGGACTTGCCATTATGCTGATTGTTTTGGGATTTAATTTTATCGGAGATGGCTTGCGTGATCTCTTAGATCCTAAAATGAAACATTCTCAAAAAATGATTTAAAATGGATCCTCATTTGTTATAGGTTAACAGGGTATGAAACTAGATCAGATTCGTCGTCGCGTTGGGCAAATGTTTATGGTGGGATTTGAAGGAACCACTGTTTCTTCAGAATTAAAACATATTATTGAAAACTATTTCATTGGCGGTGTCGTTCTCTTTTCGCGCAATATTGAGTCGTTGGAGCAAGTGGCCACGCTCACCAATGACATTCAAGCTTTAAGCAAAACACCTTTATTTATTTGCGTAGATCAAGAGCTGGGAAAGGTCCGAAGATTTAAAGAGCCTTTTACAGATTTTGGAAATCCCTCAGATTTTGTTAAAACGCCTTCTCCGAAGCTTTCTTTTGATATTGGATTTGCAGTTGCCCAAGAACTTCGAGCCATTGGGGTTAATTTTAATTTTGCACCCGTGGTCGATATCAACACCAACCCCCAAAATCCAATCATTGGGGATCGCGCCTTTAGTTCAGATCCCAATGAAGTTTCAAAAATTGCTTCTGGCTTTTTTAGAGGATTGCAACGGGGTGGGGTGGTGGCCTGCGCGAAACACTTTCCAGGCCACGGCGACACCCAAACAGATTCTCATCTGGAACTTCCAACGGTAGAAACTTCTATAGAACAACTCAAAACTCGCGAATGGATTCCCTTTGAACGCGTTATTCGAAGTGGTATCGAAACGGTGATGACGGCTCACATTTTTAACAAAAATCTGGATCCCACCTATCCCGCAACGTTGTCTAAAAAAACACTTCGCTATTTGAGAGAAGATTTACGATTTCAAAAGGGCATCATCACCGATGACTTGGAAATGAAAGCCATCTTAGATCATTATTCCATCGAAGAAGCCACCCAACTTTCCATCCAAGCCGATGTTGATTTTTTACTGATCTGCAAAAAGCATGAAAATCAAATCAAAGCTATTGAAACAGTCCTGCGGGGCGTTTTGGATTTAAAAATTCCCGTAACCCGGATTGAAGAAAGTTCCGAACGAATCACCAAAATCAGAAATCGATATATTTTGCCATTTGCGCCCGTTTCCATCGATGACATCCAAAAAATTGTAGGGTGTGAGACGCATCAAGAACTGGCAAAACAGCTACGAACTCCTTCGGGAACCCCTGAGTAAAATTTTGCCTGGTCGAACGCCTGTCTGTTTTCCTTTTTCAATGACCGCTTGCCCATTCACCCAAACAAATTCAATCCCTTGCGCGTAATGAAAAGGATCAAAAAAATCCGATCGATCTTGAATCTTTTTTTCGTCAAACAAAACAAGGTCCGCAGTATACCCCTCACGAACAAATCCTCTGTTTTGAAGTTGAAATCGCTCCGCTGGTTGACCGGTCATTTTATAAATAGCTTGTGACAAGGTCAGTGTCTGTTCTTGTCGAACATATTTTTTGATAACCCGCGGGAAGGTCCCAAAAATTCGTGGATGGGGCGCCCCCTTTGCCAAAGGCCCAGAAGTAGCTCGACATCCTGCATCGGAAGCAATAAAAATGTAGTCCTTATGGATAAACCGCTTTAAATTTTCCTCTGACATTGTGAAATAAATAGCTGAAATCGCTGCATTTTCTTCAATCAAAAGATCAAACAAAAATTCAAAAGAATCACGGTTTGCCTTCTTGGCTGCTTTTTCAATCGAACACCCAACATAGGTTTTGTTTTTTTCAGACATCACTTCCATAATGCATACTTTTTCAAAATATTTTTCATGCAAGGGATGAAGCGCTAAAATTTCATCTTTTATTTTTTTTCGATTGTCTGGATCTTGAAGGGTTTTTACCAATCCCAGGGGACCCCCTTCAAAGGTCCATTGTGGTAAAACCTGCATGAGTCCCGTTTGGGAAGCAATGTAGGGATATCGATCACATGCAACATCCAGCCCCTTTTTTTGTGCTGCTTCAATGAGTTCAAAAACGCGATCAATCTTGTGCCAATTTCGTTCTCCTGAAGTTTTGATGTGTGAAATTTGAACCCGAACACCTGTCGTTTCAGCGATGTTTAAGACTTCTTCAACGGCTTCGATTAAACCATCACTTTCACTTCTCATATGAAACGTAAAAATAGCATCAAATTCCCGACAAACGTTGGCAAGTGCTTGCGCCTCACGGGTATCTGCATAACAGGCCGGTGGATAAATTAACCCCGTGGAGAGTCCAACGGCACCTTGCTCTAAGCCTTGCCGCAAGCCCTGCTTCATGGCTTTTATTTCTGGATCTGTCGCCTGGCGATTTACAACACCCATCACAGATTGACGAAGTGTATTATGCCCTACCAATTGACCATAATTGAGGCCAATTTTTTCTTTTTCGAGTCGTGCAAAATAGCTTTTTAAATCACTCCAGCCTAGTTTTAATCCATAATATTTTTCGTATTCAGCTTCGCGGGTTTTTTGGGCTTCCCCCCAAATGGGCGCTGCGGCATACCCACAATTTCCGCCAATTTCAGAAGTAACCCCCTGCGTAATTTTACTCTCCGCACTGGGGTTGATTAAAATAAAATAATCAGAATGAGAATGAACATCAATAAATCCAGGGGAAAGTACCAGTCCTTTGGCTTGAATGACTTGACGCGCTTTGATTTGAAGATGAGGTGCAATTTTTTGAATTTTATCCCCACAAACCGCAACATCTAAAACTTCAGCAGACTTTAAGGAACCATCGTAAACAGTCGCCTGCTGAATTAAAAGATCAAGCATATCAATTCCCATATCTCAGAATGGTTCTACAGGGGTTGGGGATATAGAGCCATCGTTCCAACTCCCTGTAGAACCATTCTGAGATATGGGAACAAAGTATGTTCGCCTTTGAGGTCATCCATCTCCTTTTTCAACAATTTCATAGTGGAAGTTAGAGGGGGTTGAGATGATTCTGATGGGATATCTTATGCAAATTTCTTAATGGCTGCATTTTCGTGTTTTTTTTTTTAGCTTGCTCTAAAATTTCTTCCGCCATTTGATCCGCAATTAAAAAGGGGGCTTTATGAGCGTTTTTAGCTCGTCTGATAATTTCAACCACGGTGTTATAGATACGCCCAACATGTTCAAAAGCACGTTTGCGATCATATCCCAATCGTTCTTCTGCAATATTAATAATCCCGCCTGCATTCACCACGTAATCCGGCGCATAAAAAATAGATCGCTCAGAAAGTCGAAAGCCATCTTGAAGGGTCGCCAATTGATTGTTGGCACTGCCTGCCACAATACCACACTTTAATCTGGGAATCGTTTCTTGATTTAAAATACCCCCCAAAGCACAGGGGACAAAAAAATCACATTGAATCCCATAAATGTCATTGGGATTTACAACCTGAATATTTGAAATTTTATGTTGAACCGCTCTGATATTGTTTTGATCGATATCTGTAATAATAACGTTTGCCCCAAGTTCCCCCAAATTTTCTGCCAAATAATGGCCCACAGAACCCACCCCTTGAATGGCAAATGTCAAACTTTTCAAAGAAGATTTTCCCAAGATCTCCTTTGCCAAAGCATCGAAGGACCGCATCATCCCAAAAGCCGTTGCAATGGAAGGATCCCCAGAAGAATCTGCTTTTCCTTCAATCCCCAAAATATGTTGGGTAACTTCAGACATTACACGAAGGTCTTCCCCGGAGATACCAACATCTTTGGCCGTAATATAATGACCATTGAGGGTGTTGACGAATTGAGCAAATCTTTGAAGTAACGCTTTTGTCTTTATTTTTTGAGGATCTCCGATAATCACGGCTTTACCCCCGCCAAACGCTACATCACTCAAAGCGGACTTATAGGTCATGCCTTTCGCCAAACGCAAAACATCTTTGAGTGCATCTTCTTCTGATGGATAAGGGAAAAATCGACAGCCCCCAGTTGCTGGGCCTAGGGTTGTATCATGAATCGCAATAATTGATTTAAGACCAACGGCAGGATCACTACAATAGACAATCTGTTCAAACTGATCTCTATTGATTGTTTCAATTTCAACCATACCGGTAAAAATATCCTAACAAGTGAAATTTTAAAAATCTACCAAATAAATTTTCTCAAATTTTAAGATGATCCATCGTCACATTAGAAAGATACCGTTGCTTGTAACAATGCCCCCATCGCCGGATCTGTCTGTTGCGCCTGAGTTGAAGCCCCTTCATATAAATCTCCAGGGAAAAACACGCCCCCCTCTAAACCAAAGCGCCAATTTTCTAAAAATTTATACCATAACTCAAGATCAACTTCTTCGCCCCAACTCTTCCCGCCCCCAGCCACCAAACTTTTAGGAGATTTCGCCAATGCGAGAGAAAAACGCGATCCAATTCGATCATTAAAATGATAATTGCCACCTAAAGATGCATAATAAGCACTAAAAATGGCATTTACATCCGGATCTGCGTTTGCAGAAATGCCCGTTTGGGTGGAAATAGCACCTAACCCTTGATTAAACATTAAAAATGCAATGTCATAATTTCGATCAAAGGCAAACAAAGTGAGTGTTTTATTTTTATCAATATCAGGCCCAGAAGCATATCCCAGCTTTAAAAAAGTTGATAGCGCTGGCGTCCATTCAAATTCCACCTCTGCGGCAACACCTAACTGACTGACCCCATTTTCAGTGGTATTTCCAGGATCCCCGAACGTGGTCACAAATTCAAGGCCTGTTTTCAATTTTTTAAACTTTTTAGTGATATAGCCATCCAAAATATTCAGTTCAATAAAATTGCGGCTTTGTTTCATCCATGAATATAAAAATCCCACATTCCAATCCAACTCAGGATCTATATAATTGAGATAGCCTTCATAGAGAGAGGTGTCATCGGCTTGCGTATCCAACGAAGCACCCTCTAAAATTTTAGATGCAATGGCTGCCACTTTAAAGTTTCCCAATCCCAATTCATAAAACAATGAATCCGTGCGATCCGAAAATTTATCTTCTGCATTCAACCCAGCGTTATAACGAATACCCAACCCCCAATGCCTCGGAATTCGACCTACTTTTAAAATGCCCCAATCCCCGATGTATTCCATAAAAAGATTTTTAATTAAAAAATTACTGTCCCCCGACGTTAAATTCGAAGTTCCGTACCCAGAACTGCTTCCAAAGACATCTCTGGGTAAGGTTCCAATGCTAGGTCCATAGTTATTGTTGTCGGTAGCTTGTTGTCCAACCAAGGCTCCCGATTCTTGAGATTTTGTCGTATGCGGGCTTACATATGCATCAAATAAAGAATGAATGAGCAAGCGATCTGAAAGACTCATGGAAGGTTTCATTCTCAATAAAAAAGTAGAATACACGCGGTCATTGCCAATCGTATCGGCGCGATCATTCTGATTTAAGTCTAAGCTTCGATACAGCCGTGATTCAAAGCGAAGATAATTTTGATCTCTCCAATAAAATGAAAAATCTGCACGCCCCACGGAAATAACAGCTGCCATATTTGCTACGGCAATCAACGCTATGACCAGTTTTTTTCGATTCATATCCGCTCCTTTTTTAATCAAAATTGTTTTTTTCTTAATTCTTCTTCAAAATATTTTTTATACAGAATATCCCAATCTCGGGATCCTTCTGGAATGTTTTTCTTTTGAGAATATATTTTATTTCGAACCATAGAATCAATTTCATCCACCGCTGAAAAATACTTGGTTAACACACGCTTCATTTCTCTTAACGCTTGCCCCTCATCGATAAACTCTACCAAATCATCTTGCCAAAGACGATCTTGCATCAAATGAGCTAAATGTGAAATACGATCTTCATTAAAAATCACAAGATAAACCCTCGTTCTTTTGCAAGTTTGCGTTTAATCATGAGAAACATCTTTTGCCGATCAATATTTTCAGGGGTGTTTTCCATGGTTTGTTCTAAAACTTCTTTGGCCTTTAAATCTATTTCTTCTTCTTCAGCGAGATTGGCAATAAAAGCCTTCACCAAAGTTTCAAAAACTTCTCTTTCCGAGGCCTTAAATTTGATAAGTTTTTTTTCTTGCAACGCCTGCACTAAAAATTGGCAAACCTTCTCGACTTGATCTTGTTTAATTTTCATAGTTCATCTAGAATAAGTTTTTGATTTAATTACCAATTTAACGATGGAAGGTCAAGGTGAAACGATTTTTTATCCTACTCGGAATGTTAGCGATCATCCTCCTGATGGGTGCAGTTATTTATCTCTTCCATTTGACTTCTGTTGTTCAGCAAAGATTTTCTGAGCTTCGCTGGGATATCCCTTCAAAAGTGTTTTCTGAAAGCACACACCTTTTTCCAGGCGTTCAAATTCAGTCTTTAAATCTTAAATCCAAATTGGACCGCTTGGGGTATCGGTTTGTCACCAGCCCTTCGATGAGACCTGGGGAATATTTTATTGATTCTTCCAATTCACCTTCTCAAGAAATTTGGATTTTGTATCTCAAAGATTTTGATTACCCCACTCGTTCTTTTAAAGGCTTTCCCGTTCGATGGACAGTCAAACAAGGAATGCTCGTCTCTCTTGAAAAGGTCGCCCTCAAAGGGTCTCAAGCATTGGATATGGTTGAACTAGAACCGGAACTCATCTCGGAATTTTTTAGAGGAATTCGCTCTGACCGAGAGATCGCAAAACTTGAAGCTTTACCAGCCCATCTTCTCAATGCCATTGTGGTGATTGAAGATGCTCGTTTTCTAGAGCACTCCGGTATTGATCCCAAAGGAATTCTTCGTGCATTTCTCACCAATCTAAAATCTGGGAAAATTGTTCAAGGCGGGTCTACCTTAACCCAACAGCTGGTTAAAAATTTTTTTCTCACGCAAAAAAGAAGTTACTCTCGAAAAATCAATGAAGCACTCATGGCATTAATCGTTGAAAGCAAATACAGCAAAGATGTCATTTTAGAAGCCTATATCAACGAGGTCTATATGGGACAGCGTGGATCGACTTCGATTCATGGCATGAAAAAGGCTGCCCAATTTTACTTCTCAAAATCATTGGATCGATTGACCCTTTCAGAATGTGCCATTTTAGGGGGAATGATTCAAAATCCAGGCCTTCATTCACCTTTTAAAAACCCAAAAAAGACAATTCAACGCAGAAATATAGTGCTTCAAAAAATGAAAGAGCACCAGTTGATTCTTCCGGCAGAATATCAAGAGGCGCTTGCAGAAGCCTTACATCCTTCAAAAGTCCCATCGGTCAAAAACAGTGCCCCTTATTTTGTGGATCACGTACGCCAAGAACTTTTAGAACGATATCCTGAAAATGTCATTTTAACGCAGGGGTTAAGAATTTTTACATCATTAGATATAGATCTTCAACTCTACGCCAATCAAGCCATGGAGATCACCTTGGCAGCCCTAGAAAAAATTCATGTTCAAGAATTAACGGTTCCTCAGAACGCTGCTTCGCTTCAAGGTGCGTTGATTGCTGTGCAACCTCAAACAGGCTGGATCAAAGCTCTGGTGGGTGGAAAAAACTATGAACAGAGCCAGTTTAATCGCGTCACCCAAGCCAAACGACAAGTTGGGTCTTTATTTAAACCACTCGTTTTTTTAACGGCTTTCGAAAGACTTCCCCAAAAATATACTCTTTCAACCCTGTTAAAAGATGAACCCTTTGTCTATGAATATGATCACCACCAGTGGGAACCTCAAAATTATGAAGAAAAATATTATGAAGAAGTTTCCCTTCGAACTGCCTTGGAACTATCGATCAACATTCCCACAGCCAAAGTAGCTCTCGACGTTGGCATTCCACACATTGCTGCCCAAGCAAAAAAAATGGGGATCACAAGTTATCTTCCACAAGTTCCCTCACTGGCTTTGGGGAGCGCAGAAGTAAGTCCGCTTGAGATGGCCGGCGCCTACAGTACGTTAGCCAATGGTGGATTTTATGTTCCCCCTTACGCCATTAAGCATGTGGTAAGTCCCGATGGAGCCATTTTAACGGAACGTGCGCCAGAGGCCAAAAAAGTCGTCTCTGAACAATCCACCTACTTAATCACCCAAGCGCTCCAGGGTGTATTGGAAAGAGGTTCCGGTATTGGGGTGCGCATGTTTGGGTTCAATGCCGTTGCCGCTGGAAAAACCGGCACCACCAATGATTATGTAGATGCTTGGTTTGCAGGCTATACGTCTCAATTGGTCGCTGTTTCGTGGGTAGGGTTTGACCAAGAAAAAAGATTAGGGCTAACGGGGGCACAAGCTGCTCTCCCACTCTGGACACGGTTTATGCTGCAAACAACACGTGGAAAAAAACAAGCCTCTTTTCAAGTTCCAGAAAAAATCATCTCCGTAGAAATCGATCCTCGGACAGCGCAATTGGCAACACGCCGTTGTCCAGAACGCCTCACAGAAGTGTTTTTAAAAGGAACCGAGCCAAAAACATTTTGTGAACGGCATAGCGCTCCGGTTCTGCAGAAAAAAATTGCTCCTGAATTCAGAAAGGATGCGGACTAAAAAATGAAAATTTGCATTTTATGCCTATCTGTCTTTTTTGCGCTCTCTTGCAGTCTTTTTCAAAAAAAACTTACCCGTGACGATCCTTTGGTCCTTTTTTATAAGACAGACCCCTTGCCAGAAACCGTAGCGTCTTTAAAGTTAACGGAACGCGCCAGAGAAAATATTAAAGATAAAAAGTATTCCAAGGCTTTGGCATTGCTCAACCAATCTTTAGAAATTGATCCTGACAATGCTTTTTCTTATTATTTCTTGGGTCTTTTGTATCATGAAAAAAATGAACCCAAGCGTTCGAATGGTATTTTAGAAAGAGCAAAACTTTTATTTAGAGAAATGCCTTTTTGGCTTTCGGCGTGTTATGAACTTTCGAGTCAAAATTGGTTAAAGTTGGGCTATGGCCATCAAGCCCAAGAAGATGCACTCAAAGCTGAAGCCTTGGTTAAACATTAAGACTGGCCTGATAGATTCCCGCTTATTTGGATGAATTCCAGCATGTCATGCCGAGTGTTAGCGAGGCATCCCGGTGTTTAAGTCAAGGTAGTAGAGACAGCAAGTCATTTCGAGGCCGCACGCCGAGAAATCTCATCGATTTCTTGCTGAAAAATAATTATACTTAAATGCAGAATGGGAAGATCCTATACAAATGAGATTAATAAATTCCAACTGGCATCGAAGTGTTGAGACATCATAATGGAAAAAGCTCTCTATAAAATTAAGCGCTTGATCTTGAATGGGGATTATAAATTTACAGATAAAGCTGAAACTGAAATGTATGTTACCGGAATCACGCGAACGGATGTCTTAGAGGCAATTGTAAATGCTTTTGGTATTGATAAAATTATGAAATCCACCAGTCCTGGAAAGACACATAAAGGTGAAAAAGTTTATGTCATTCAAGGCGTTACATACGACAATGTCCCGATTTATACAAAAGGAACCATTAAACAATTTAATGGAAAAGATATTCTCTATATTTTGATTTCTGCTAAAAGAGAGGGTATATTGTAAATATGTTCAAAAAACCTATTAAATTAACCCAATGTCCTATGTGTGGGAGCTCAGAAATACGAGAAATTGTTGAAGATCGTGTCTATGAAAAGTTAGGAAAGAAAGTTGTTGTTCCCGATGTCCCTCGTGAAAAATGCTTTTCATGTGGTGAGCAGTTTTTTGATCAGGATTCATTTGAAGTCATCGAGTCTTTTTTTGGAAAAAACAAAAAAAAAGTCGCCACTGGTTGATCTTCAATAATGCCTGCCGCGGTGTTGCAATAGACGCTCTGTAAGTCATCCTGAATCAGGGCTGACTCGATGAGATCCCTCGTCGCTTTGCTCCTCGGGATGACGAGTGTCTCGTTTACTCTGAAATAGAATCGGGATGTCACATTTAATTTCCTGGTATGCATCGATATGACCCCGGCAGGCTATATAGAATTACTCGTTTGGTGGCGTTCGTTGACTTTATCCTGAGGTGAGTGCTATTTTTGAACATCTTATGATCAGTTCGTTTTCACCGCAAATTGATTTTGCCAAAGCAGAACACGAAATTTTAAAATTTTGGGATGAAGCCAACATTTTTGAACGTTCCGTCGCAGAAAGAGATCCGAATCGGCAATTTGTTTTTTATGATGGTCCCCCCTTTGCCACAGGCCTACCACATGCTGGCAATCTTTTGGCCAGCGTTATCAAAGATATCATTCCACGTTATTGGACAATGAAATCCTATCGCGTGGAACGTCGCTTTGGATGGGACTGCCACGGCCTACCCATTGAATATGAAATTGATAAAAGTCTTGGACTAGAAGATCGCAGAGCCATCGAAAATTTTGGTATTGGAAACTATAACCATGCTTGCCGAAACATTGTCTTAAAATACACGGCGGAATGGGAAAAAACCGTACACCGTATTGGTCGATGGGTGGACTTCAAACGAAATTATAAAACGATGGATGCCTCTTTCATGGAAAGTGTTTGGTGGGTATTTAAACAATTGTGGGATAAGGGTTTAATTTATGAAGGGTACAAAGTCATGCCCTATTCTACAACTCTGGCAACCCCTCTTTCGAACTTTGAAGCAGGATTGAATTATAAAGACGTCCAAGATCCATCACTCATTGTTTTATTTAAAAAAGTCCATGCCCCCGAAACTTATCTGCTTGCATGGACAACAACCCCTTGGACACTTCCCAGCAACCTTGCTTTGGCCGTCCATCCCAAAGAACCCTATGCAGAAATTGAAGATCTTAAAACAAAAAAACATTATATCTTGGCCCAAAAACGACTGGAGCTTCATTTTCCAGATAAAAATTCTTACAAACTATTAACCGCTTTTCCTGGAAAATCATTGATGGGAACTCGTTATGAACCTCTTTTTCCCTATTTTAAAGACACAAACCAGGCCTTTCAAATTCTAGAGGCCGAATTTGTCAGAATGGAAGAGGGAACGGGTATTGTCCATATGGCTCCTGGATTTGGTGAAGATGACTTCTACGTCTGTCAAAAAGCAAAAATTCCAGTCATTTGTCCTGTGGATGCCAATGGAAAATTTACAAAAGAAGTATCCGATTATCAGGGACTTCTTGTCAAAAACGCTGACAAAGCCATCATTGCTAGACTAAAAGAAGAGGGTAAGATTTTAAAACACGAAACCATTGTTCACAGTTACCCTTTTTGTCCTCGATCTGAAACCCCACTCATCTATCGTGCCATTTCAAGTTGGTTTGTCAAAGTCGAAAGTATTAAAGATCGCCTCATTGCGGCAAATCAAAAAACAAATTGGGTTCCGACTCATTTAAAGGAAGGGCGATTTGGAAAATGGTTGGAAGAGGCCAGAGATTGGGCCATCTCTCGGAATCGCTATTGGGGATGCACCATCCCACTTTGGAAAAATTCAGAAACTGAAAAAGTGTATTGTGTGGGCTCTATCCAAGAACTGGCATTGCTCTCAGGGAAAAAAATAACCGATTTACATCGCGAGTTTATCGACGATATTACCTTTCAACTCAAAGGGGAAAAGGGACGATACCGACGCATTCCAGAGGTTTTAGATTGTTGGTTTGAAAGTGGGGCGATGCCCTATGCCCAGGCCCATTATCCTTTTGAAAATAAAACGGCATTTGAAAAAAACTTTCCAGCTGATTTTATTGGCGAAGGATTGGACCAAACACGAGGATGGTTTTATACCCTCACCATTTTAGGGACCGTCTTATTTAATCAATCGCCTTTTAAAAATGTCATCGTCAATGGATTGATCTTAGCAGAAGATGGCAAAAAAATGAGTAAGCGCCTCAAAAATTATCCAGATCCACAGAAAATCTTAGAAACCTATGGAGCCGATGCGTTCAGGCTTTATATGATTAATTCTGCCTTGCTGCGCGCAGAAGAACTTCGATTTTCTGAAAAAGGCATTGAAGATATTGTGCGACGCGTTTTGCTAAAATGGTGGAACAGCTATTCTTTTTATATGAGCTATGCACAAATTGAAGCCTTTTTCCCAAAGGGATTTACAAAAAGCTCTTCTAATGTTTTGGATCGATGGATTTTGTCGCGATTGCAATCTTTAATCGCTCATACACAATGCGAAATGAATGAATATCGATTGTATACGGTCGTTCCAGCCTTAATTGACTTTATTGAAGACCTTACCAATACGTACATTCGATTAAACCGTGATCGCTTCTGGAATGAGGAAGGGAATGCAGACAAATGGGCTGCCTTTGAAACCCTTCACCAGGTTTTATTTGAATTCACGAAAATCATGGCCCCTTTTACCCCTTTTTTATCAGAACGAATTTACGTACAGTTAGCGGCCTCTGTACCCTCTAAAATGGACAGTGTTCATCTGGAACGCTTTCCAACACCCAACTCGCAATGGATTGATCGATCCTTGGAAGACACCGTTTACCGTCTTCAACATGTGCTCGTCATGGGTAGAAATTTAAGAGAAAAAATCGGGGCCAAAATTAAAATTCCGTTGAAAGAATTGAAATTAATCCACAGAGATCGATCCTTATTAAAAAGTTTTGAACCCCTTGAGAATTATTTAAAACAAGAACTCAATGTTCGAAAAATTTCATACGATCATGAAGAACATCACTATGTAACGCTTCAAGCCAAACCGAACCATAAACGATTGGGTCCAAGACTTGGAAAAAATCTCAAAAATTATCTTCAAAAAATTACAAATCTATCACCAGATGATATTTTAAAATTAGAAGTTGGCGGGGATTTAAAAATTTCGGATGAAACTTTTTCACGAGACGATATTGAAATTTTACGGATTCAAACACAGGACCATCCGTTCTCTCTATCCAATCCTTTCATGACCGTTGCCTTGGATAACGCCATTGAAGAAGATCAAATTTTAGAGGGACAAAGTCGTGAAGTCATTAATCGGATTCAAAAATTAAGAAAAAACGCCAACCTAAACCTCAATGATCGCATTGAAGTTCAATACAAAACAGATGATTCGTTGACCAAAGCAATTGAATACCATCAAGAAAATATTGCAACTCAAGTATTGGCTAAAAAAATAGAAAAAAAAACCGTCCCCCAAGGCTCGTTTAAAGAACAAACCCAAGTAGACGAACACTCCTTAGAAATTGCAATTTCTGTTTATAGAAAATAAACACCCTGGCAATTCTGTCCACGATGTCCCTGTTGACACACAGGCTGTTCAAAAAGTCTTGTCTTCGACGGTGAGATCCTTCCCCTTCGCTTCGCTCAGGGTCAGGATGACGGCATTTTAGGACAGCCTGTTAATGTCGGTCGTAACGAAGCGTATAATAAATAAGAAGCAGCACCCCAATGACAATAGAAGAATCTGCGACATTGAACGCTGGCCAATGGTAACGATGGAACCAGTGAACATCCACAAAATCAATCACATAATCAAATCGAAGCCGATCGATAAAATTACCAATCGCGCCTCCCAATACCAAGGATAGCGCTGTCACCATTAATAGTTCCGTTTCTTTTGTTTTTTTAAAAATAAGGACAATAATGGTAAGCGCAATGAGTGGAACAATAATAAAAAAAGGAATTCGAAAACTATCTGGTGCTTTGGCCAAAAGCCCAAAAGCAGCTCCCGTATTTCGAACATAGGTTAAATTTAAAAAATTAGGAATAACTTGTAGCGTTTGATGCAATTCAAATTGATGCGAAATATACAATTTCGTCATTTGATCAACAACAATAACGAGCCCTGCCAAGCAAATTAAAATAATATATTTTCGTTTCATGGTTAAAATCAGTATAGAAAAAAATTAAAACCTTAATCAATAAAAAAGGGAGGATACCAAATATCCTCCCTTTCAAATTAGCTATTTTAAGTAATAGGCTTAACCTAAATCCAGTTTAAATCCAGTTCGAAGAAGCCATGCACTTTCTTTTCCAGTTGATCCGACTGCATCTGCTGGCATTTCATAATAGCCGCCTGGCAAAAAGATTCCGCCATCGAACCACCAAGTTGTTGCTGTAGACATTTTGTAGCTTAAATCCCAGTCCACTTCAAAACCCAGGTCTTTTTCAGCTCCCACAGAGGGCGGTTGGTGTGCTTGTGAATAGGCAAAAGCCAATCCAAAATTGGTTTTGCTCATCGGTTGTAAACCAGCCTTTGCAACTGCAATCCAACGGTTTGTAAATCCAGCATCAATTCTACCTGCCGTCGTATTGGCACCTCCATCCGGCGCCAAGGTATCTGTAAGATACACACTGTCGATGAAATCCATAATTTTTGTAAAGAATCTACCTCTAAATTGTGGATCCCACACTTGCCATTTTTCATCAGCACCAACAAATATGTTCCCTGCAGCGGGGGTACCGCCATTATCATTGGTTTCAATTTTTGAAGGTTGCATCCCAGAGAAGAAGACGCCTTCTAACGAAAACCAAGGAGAATAAGTCGTATCGAGCTTGAACTCAGATCCAAGATTAAATGCAAAAGCGGATCTTTGTCGCCCAACGGCTGCTCCTGGAGAAAACGCGCCCAGATCTCCAAGCTGATAGGCAAGCTCTGCAAATGTGTTTACATTTGAGAGATTGGCCATTCCTTTTCCCCAGTCCGCGTCTGCACGAACCCCATAAGTAAATATTTTATCAGTGCCCTTTTCGGAAGTAGCAGGGTTATCATTAACATCTGTCACAGGTTCTTTGTCATAGTTAAACAAAAGATAGCTTTCAGCATTCCATTTGTTCATTTCTTTATAGCCTGCATTAAAGAAAAACAAATGTTCATCATCATCTGTGCCTAACTCTCTTGTCGTAGCACCATTACTTCTATGACCACCGGTCATTTCTGATAAAGCACCTGATACCAGAGCATATCCAAAATCAAAGTTAAGCTTGCTGTTCATCAAATGGACATTTCCAGTAAATGCGTCAAATCCAGTCCAATCAGATGTTTCAGGAGCATGATACGAACCATTCGATGCCAGATTGCTTAATGGTAAATTACCCGCTGTTGCTAAGTTTATTTGCCCATTTTTGGCAGTTGTATTATTAGAACCCGACGGCGCATACCCAGAAGCATAAATGGTAGGGCCCGCACCAAAGAGTCGATTTCCTAAAACAAATCCTTTTCCTAACCAAATGTTTTGCCTTCCAAATTTAAAGTTGATAGGAAACCCACCAAAATCATCAAATTTCACATACAATTTATTCAAATAGAAAGGTAAATCATTAACAACGTTATGCCTTCTATCCTGATTGCTACCAGCATAAGAAGTCATTTCGACACCGCCTGCTTGTGATCCCAACCAATCAAATTGGGTTGCGAGTCTAAAAAGCACGCTTGTGTCTTTCACCAATGTCCATTCCCCGTTCATTCCGAGCAAGGTTGAAAAGAACAGAACGCGATCTCCAGAATCAACACCTTGAGCATAATTAGTTGTCGTTCCCCGCGTTGCAATGTCGTTATTATTGTCTTTATTTAAATCATAATACGATTTGTAGGTTCCTGTTTGTGTTGCATCCGCGCTCCACTTAAAGGTACCTGCATCAACGCTTATGGATCCCATAAGCATTAAAAACGAAAATAAATATGTTAGTTTTTTCATGATTCCTCCTATCTAACACTTACTTCATATCAATAAACTAAAATTCAACATTAAAATTCATGAATTCTAATGTAATGTAGTGTAAACTCAACACATTACACAGTTGTATACACCTGGGCAGTATGACAAAACGAAAAATTCATGTCAACAAAAATACATTTTCAATAAAAAATTTCAACGGAAATAAATTAATAGACTGTCAAATAGCGATCGACTTCCCACGGATAAACGGCCGCACGATAATCATTCCATTCCTTCTCTTTGGCTTCTAGAAAGCGACTTAGGATGTGTTGTCCCAAGGCTTCTTGAACAGTAGAATCTTTTTGAAGCGCTTCAATGGCTTCACAAAGATCTCCAGGAAGACTTCCCACTTTTAATCGTGCGCGCTCGCGCTGGCTCATCAAATAAATATTTTGATTCACAGGTTCTCCCGCAGGTAGTTTATGTTTAATCCCATCCAAACCAGACTTGAGCATTACAGCAAATGCCAAATAAGGATTACAAGCGGGATCTGGCATTCTAAGCTCACATCGGGTACTTTCCCCACGTTTCGCAGGAATTCGAATCATCGGACTTCGATTCCTTAAAGACCAAGCAATGTGCGTCGGAGCTTCATATCCTGGAACCAATCGTTTGTAAGAATTCACCAAAGGATTGGTAATGGCTGTAAATCCGCGAGAATGCTTAATCAGCCCCCCTATATAATGAAGGGCGATCTGACTTAACTGATATTCGCCTTTGGCATCAAAAAAAGCATTTTTCCCTTCTTTAAATAAAGATTGGTGCGTATGCATCCCCGACCCATTGATTCCAAAAATAGGCTTGGGCATGAACGTCGCGTGAAGACCATAATCGTGCGCTACTTTTCGAACAACAAAACGAAAGGTGCTCACATTGTCTGCCGTTGTAATGGGATCCGAATATTTAAAGTCAATCTCATGCTGACCGTGTGCGACCTCATGGTGGGCCGCCTCCACTTCAAATCCCATTGCTTCCAAGGCACTCACAATATCACGACGAGCATCTTCTCCTAAGTCGACCGGCGTTAAATCAAAATAACCGGCTTTGTCGTGTGTTTCTAACACCACATTTCCCTTCTCATCTTTTTGGAACAAGAAAAATTCTGCTTCTGGGCCAACAGCCATCGTATACCCAAGGTTGGCGGCCTCTTGAACCACTTTTTTGAGAGCAAGCCGAGGACAACCCTCGAAAGGAGTGTGATCGGGATGATAAACATCGCAAATAATCCTGGCCACACGGCTTCCGGATTTAGAAGCCCAAGGGAAAATTCGAAAACTACTGGGATCCGGATACAGCAACATATCAGACTCTTGAATTCGCGAAAACCCTTCAATGGAAGAACCATCAAATAAAATTTCATTTTCAAGCGATTTTGCAAATTGTGTTTCGGGAATTTCTACATTCTTAACGACCCCTAAAATATCTGTGAATTGAAGCCTTAAAAACTTCACATTTTCTTGCTTCATTAAATTTAAAAGTTCTTTTTTGGTGGCCTCGTCGGTCAAAATCTTGGTTTTCGTGGGCTTTGCGTACGTTGTTCCTTTGTTTTTTTTAACGGTATGCGCTTCTGTTCTCATGGGTTTTTCCTCCTGTCAGCGTGTGACTGTTATTGGCCTAACCATAACGTTCGATCCTATGGGTGTCAATAAAATCATTCAAAATATGTAAAAAAGAATAATCAAATTAAATTTTCAAATTAAAAATCACTAAAAACGTAAGTGGAATCTAACAAATTATGCAATATTTTAAATACACTTTGCCTTTATCATAAAATCATGAATATTCTTCTTATGACGATAAATCACAATGCTGGATAGAATAAAGCCCAAAACGCCATACATGATTTTTTGTTGCTCCATATACAATGCAACTGGAAATATGACGGCAGCTCCCAAAGAGCCCGCTGCAGATAATTTGATCATCCACGCTAAGATGCCGTATACGCCAACCCCAATGAAACAAACGAATGGAGAGAGCGCCCCATAAATCCCAAAGGTCGTTGCAACGCCTTTGCCACCACGACCCTTCAAAAAAACAGAATAACAATTGCCAAGCAACAGGGCAGCGGCACTGAAACAAATAGCCCAATCTAAGAACAAAAAATGTTGCGCCCCTTTGACAACACCGTAACTTTTCGACACGTCGATCGCCAGCGTTAAAAACCCATACTTTTTTCCCAATACCCGAGTCATATTGGTGGCGCCCATATTGCCACTTCCATGGTTTTGAATATTGACATGAGCAACATACTTCGAAATTAAATACCCTGTGGGAATAGCCCCCACCAAATAAGAAAAGAGTCCATACGCTAAAATAATACCCATTTGAATTTCACCATTTTTCAGTTACACGACGAACCTGCTGAACAATATCACGTTCTGGAACCGTTACCATTTCACCGTGAGATAAAACTTTTTTTCCTTCTACAAACACATCTTCAATCACGGTATCCGAAAAAGAATATACCAAATTCTTGGCTAAATTTTGAAGGGGATGAAGTTCTAGTCGATCTAAAGACACCGTCACAAAATCTGCTTTATAGCCGGGGCCAATCTTTCCAATGGGCAATCCCAAAACCTTTCCACCACTTTCAGTACCCATCGTAAAAACATTTTCGGCACAAAGACTGGTTGCATCCAACAAATGAACTTTCTGAAGGAGCGCGGCCATTCGCATTTCTTCAAAAATAGAGGTTTTATTGTTGCTGCAAGCACCATCGGTCCCCAACCCAATGGTAATCCCTCGATCCAACATTTTTCGAATGGGCGTCACGCCATCTGCCAAAAACATGTTGCTGGAGGGGTTATACGAAAGCTTCACTTTTTTTTGTGCCATCAAATCTAATTCCGCATCGGAAAGCCAAACCCCATGTACCAAAACCATTGGCTCGTCTACCACCCCAAGGCGGTCTAAATAAAAAAGAGGGCGTAGCCCTTTTTCTGTTTGAATCGATTCCACTTCATAACGCGCCTCTGCCACATGAATATGAAAGTGTGTTTGATAAAGCTTCGCCACTTCATAGGCCGCTTGAATCATTTTTTCTGATGCAGCATGGGGGCTATGGGGTGCTGGGCAAATGGTGATCGTCGTATCTTCTTTAAATTCTTCGATCAGTTCCATGCATCGACTTTTTGCATCTGAAACTTTTTCTCGATATCGTTTGGGCGCAGTTTGCCAATCATAAAAACATCGCGCCAATACCAGCCGAATCCCCAAGTCTTTGGCAGCTCGGATAACGGCTTTGGCATTGTCATTCCCTTCATCTTGAATATAAAAAAAATCACAGACAGTGGTAATCCCGTGTTTGAGCATTTCCCCAAAAGCAAAAAGGGCCCCCGTGTAAATATCTTTTTGGGTTAAATTTAAAGAATATTTATAAATCCCCTGATCGCGCCAATCGAAAAATGACAAATCATCCCCAAACCCTCGTACCAAAGACTGAAAAGAATGATTATGGGTATTGACGGTTCCAGGTAAAAGGGCAACGTGCCCTAAGTCTTTATAAGATTTTTCTTGAATTGCGCTCAGGGAAGTAACTTTCTGAATAACACCCTGAGATATCTCCAGAATCTTATCCTTTTCAAACTTCCCATCGATATACACGAAAGCTGCTTTGTAGCACTCGACATTCATGGATCTCTTTATTATATAGAGAAAAACTTGGTTGCAATTAAATACCACGCTACCGCTGGAGCTAAAGATATGTGCCTAAAAATAAGATCTCTCCTTTATTTATTTTTTCTGTGTGCTGTCAGCACTCTCTCTGCAACAGAAAGAATCATCTCCTTGGCTCCCGATTTAACAGAAACGCTCTACGCTTTGTCTTTGCAAGATGAAATTGTAGCCGTTTCGGAGTTTAGTAATTTTCCAAAAGAGGCCCAAAAAAAACAAACCATCGGCACTTTTATGGCCCCTTCTTTAGAAAAAATTCTTTATTTTAAACCAACCGTTATCATTGCAAAACGGCATGCAACCCCCCAACATTTGCTTCAAAAGCTGCGCCAATCTGGCATTCACCTGTTAGAGTTCAAAACTCAACATGAAATAGATATTTTTGAGATGATCTTACAGCTTGGGAAAAAATTTGGAAAAGAACAAAAAGCCAAAAGGCTTTGCACCTCTCTCAAAGAAATGCTTTTTACCATTCAAAACCGAGTTAGAAATTTGGAGAAGCCCCGGGTTTTGATCCAAATTGAACTCGTGCCCCCCATGTTCGTGGGAAAACAAACTTTGTTAGATCGCGCCATTGAACTTGCCGGCGGTATGAATGCCATCCAACACCACAAAGGCTACCCTAAGCTCCAAAAAGAAGCTGCTCTTCAATTAAACCCCGATATTATTCTCATTCCACTCACCAAAGGGGACGAAAACAAATCCCAAGATATTCAATCATCCTGGAAATCTTGGGTAAGCGTTCCGGCGGTTCGACACCATCGCATTTTTACAATGGATGGTGATTTAACAACCCGGGCTGGACCACGATTTGGAGAAGGCATCGCCCATATGGCCCACCTCCTTCATCCAACCTCAGTCAAAAAATGATTCGCACTTCAAAATGGATCGCCGAAATTTCAAGCCTTGGGTTTTTGTTTCTCTTAACGCTCTTCACTGGCCTTTCGATCGGCGTGGAGTGGATTTCTCCAGTTCATTTTTGGGATCCTCTTTTCAAAAACATTATCTGGGATATTCGTTGGCCAAGAGTGCTTTTGGCGATCATTGCCGGAGGGGCCTTATCTGTCAGTGGTTATATTTTTCAAATCATCCTTAAAAATCCATTGGCAGATCCTTTTATTTTGGGCGTTTCCGGAGCGGCTTGCTTAGGCGGAGCACTTGGGTTTCTACTGCATCTCGGTTATCCGCTGATTACGTTCGTCTCGTTTCTGACCTCACTGCTGTGCCTTGGGGTTATTGATTTTGTCTCACGAAAGCATGTTTCGACAACTTCACATGTATTGCTTCTCACGGGTGTATTTTTAAGCTTTTTATTTTCTTCGCTGGTCACGTTGTGTTTATCTTTTTCAGAACCTTTTGAAGGCACCTCTTTGTTATTTTGGCTTATGGGGGGCCTTTCTTTTCCCATTCCAACGCCCATGCTTTGGATTTCGCTTGGCATATTATTCTTTTTGTTAAGTTTCATTTATAGAAAAAGTTATCATCTGCATCTTTTAAATTTATCCGCCATTGAAACACAGGCCTTGGGCATCGATGCACTTAAAACCCAACGATTGTTTTTTATATTAGCTTCGTTGCTCTGTGCACTGACCGTTTCTTTGACGGGAATGATTGGTTTTGTTGGTCTTTTGGTGCCTCATCTTTGCCGATTTCTATGGGGCAATGATCCACGCCGGATTCTCATTCATTGTTTTTTAGTTGGGGCCATCCTTCTCATTTCCATGGACATGGTCGTGCGAACCCTTTTTCCCTATGAAATGCCTTTGGGTGCCATGACGGCGCTTCTCGGGGCTCCTTTTTTTCTGTTTCTCCTTTGGAAAAGGTCGTCCCCATGAAGCTTCTTGAATTTAGAAATGTGCATTTTAAATACAGCGGGGACCCTTCATTCTGTTTCAAAGAACTTTCTTTTTTTGTCCAAGAGGGATCATTTACAACGCTCTTGGGTGCCAATGGTTCCGGAAAATCCACCATTTTAAATCTCATCACACAGTTCTTAAAACCCAAACAAGGGGATATTGTTTGGAAGGGAACTCCGTTACACACCCTTGCCTTAAAACAGTGCGCACAAAAAATTGCTTTTGTCCCACAATCTATGGAGTTTGCTTTCAGTATGTCTGTTTTTGATTATGTCCTTTTGGGTCGTGCACCCCATTTACAAGGACTCGGATTGGAATCAACAGAAGATCACGAAATAGGGGAAGCCACCCTATCGATGGTTCAAGCACTGCATTTAAAGGACCGCTTGCTGGATACACTTTCTCATGGGGAGAAACAAAAAGTCTTACTGGCAAAAGCTTTGTGCCAAGAAACGCCTTTGTTGCTCTTAGATGAGCCGACTGCTCACCTTGATATTCAAGCTCAATTTGAAATTTTATCGTTGTTAAGAAGTATTCAGAAGCAAAAAAAAATGACCGTTTTGATGGTGCTTCATCAACTGGACCTGGCTTGCGAATTCAGTGAAGAACTTATTTTTTTAAAAAGCGAGAAAATTTATGGCCAAGGCCCCATCTCGGAATGGATGACGACAGGCCATCTAAAAAATGTCTACGGATTTAACGCCTTTATCGACCAAAACCCATTTACGGGGAAACCGCGGATTACCCATCACCGTGAAGAGGTTGAACAAATTAACCATTGAGAACGTTGTGGACTGCGCCGATGATTCGCCTAAAACGCTTGTTCAAATCACCCAAGCCTTCAATAAAGATTTTGAAATGCCCTTGCCCATAGGTACTGGAAGTAGACACGTCACTCATGCCAATGATTTGCCGCGTTCAGGATAAATTTCGCACTTCGTGCGAAATTTACCTCGAGGCCTGAAAGGCCGAGGAAGGTCCCCTCCGTTTACAAGACCTAATGTGTTGATTACCATGCTGAAGTCGACACACCGTCATCCCCCGGCTTGACCGGGGGATCTACAACATTATAAGAAGAAATATGTCAGCGAAACAGTATTACACCTACATTCTGACAAATAAGAAGGACGGAACTTTATATGTAGGAACAACATCAAACCTCATCAAGAGAATTTATGAACACAAGCATAAATTCGTAGATGGATTTACCCAGAAGTATCAGCTAGATAAACTTGTTCATTATGAAATATTTGATGATCCTGAAAATGCAATCCATAGAGAAAAAAAACTTAAAAAGTGGGATCGGAATTGGAAAGTTGAACTCATTGAAAAACACAATCCTCACTGGAATGATCTATACCAATCACTGCTGTAAAAGCTTAAGATCCCCCGATCAAGCATGTCCTCGAGAAATCGGGGGTCGGGGGATGACTTACTGCGCTTCAACAAGATGACTTGAAACGACTTCACCCTAACTGAGAATCCTTGGCAGGCTGTGTCCGAAAACGTCTTTTTTTGTCATACCCCGGCTTGACCCTTACTGTTACTGGAGGACAAATGGGTGTGAGATTCACACTTAAATCGGAAAAAAATCAATGTGAAGACAGTGCACCAGATGAGCGGGTGAGACATCAATGGTTTTTTCCGTACGCTGCAGCAAATCCACGATCATTTGTTTCAAATTCAAGAGATCCTGTTCGCTTGCTGTAAACACAGATGAATAATGGAGTGTTTTATCTTCTGATGCCCTCAAGTTTTGTAAAGCTTCCAGAGTTTTAATTCTCCAGTTCATATGATTTCTCTGAATCAGAGGTGAAGAACTTCCCAAATGCAGCCTTACTTTTTTGGGAAGATACTGATGGTCCTTTTTTTCAATCAATCGACAGGATTGAAGAAAATCCAAGACAGATTGAATTTCACGCAAAGGTAAATTTAAATAATGTGCAAGGGCGTCCGCCGTTCGAAATTGCGGGATGGTCACCATGACGTGGATAACCGCCACATACCACGAACGATAATACTGTTCTTGTTCTGACAGGCGGATATGTTTTTTTGATTGAAGCTTCTTTTCCAGCGTCAGTTGGTCCGTAAGCATGCGATTCATCTTTTCTAAAAAAAACCGCTTGAGGGGTGCTGTTGCTGCCCGATCGAATTGAATGAGCAAAATAAAAAAGTCCACCTCGTCAGAAGACAACTTTAAGAAGGGTCCACACGCGTATGCCTGTTCTAAACTTAAATGCGCATCTTTTTTTAAAATTCGTGTAAGGTATGCTGGCTGACACGCACAAGCCAATGCCAAAGCCTTTTTAAGCCCCTTCCTTCCGGCGGGATATGTTTCAATCCATGTTCTCAGGAATTCGCGATAGTCTTTATAATTGAGTATCGAAACATGCATTTCTGTGCTTGTAATATAAATTAACTAAAAGTCAAATTATAAATTTATTATTAATTAAGTTTATATTTCTTTTTCTGAAAATTGCGCTATATATCGACCCATTATAAAACCCTGGAGGTACATAACATGAAGATTCAAAAAATGGCTTTCTTTTTAAATACCTGCTTGTTTTTGTGGTCCTTATCCGCTCAGGCCGGTGGAAACAGCAGCGCTGGTGGAACTCTGTTTCAAGCCACCGATACAGCACAGCCCATTTTGTATGATTTTACACATATTCAAACCGAGCTCCCCAATGATCGCAGAACGCCTGAAGATGATATCCATATCTCCGAATTTTCAGAACGTGTGGGCTATGATGTGTTTCCTGTTTATACCACATCCGCTTTCAAACAGGCTGAGCAAAGATTAGAGCTGTGGAAAACCAATTCTCCCGTAATTGTAAATTATATTTTGGAAGCACTTAAAAATGTAAGATGGTTGTATACACCCTTCGAATTTCGATATTCTGAGAATCAAAATCAAGAGCCTCGGTTAGAGAATATCTTTCCCAACCATGTCCTTCGTCCTGCCGTTATATATTTATTGGACCTGGGTGCTTGGATTTCGGCACCAACTTGGAACACATTGGGAGATAACACACGTGCCGGCATTCTCATCCATGAAAGCCTCAGACATATTCAAAACTGTTATGGCATGTTGAAAAGTAATGAAAAATTAGAAAAAATCACCGCCACAATCATGCTCACGAATCCAACCCCAGGCACGTGTCTTGATTCTGACGAATTCTTAGATGACATTATTTTGGAAATCGTAAAAAAAAACAATGAACTTAAACAAGCCAAAACAGAATTCCAGAAGAATGTCATCAACCTGTACCCCGGACAGTCACATGCAAAAATCGTTGAGAGCATACAAAATCGACACAAGACACAGGACTCACCCTCTGATCAATTTGTCGAGGTCGTTCTTGCAGCTAACCGGCTTGAATTGTTCGAGAAATATAAATTTATTGGAGAGGTAGAAGACATTTTTTGGGACTTCTATCAGCGTTTCTTACAAGATGGTCGTGTGCATGGCAGGATTTCAACCCAGATATCTGAACCCTCTTTTGAAGCATTACACAATCAGCTATTTGCACTCGGTAAGCTTGGAAGACTGATTCAAATTGACCTCCGTACACGCCTTTATAAAGACGTGGCTATTGATTTTTCAAGACTTTTTCAATCACTAGCTGAAGATGAAGTAAGAAAATTTGTTAATGAACCCTGGTACGAAACATTGGGCATTGAAGTGGTTCGCCATGTTCCACGAGGGTTGACGTTCTTTTTATGGGATCCATTTTCAGAACGTTCTATCATTAGAGACGAATTGGATACACTGGAAGAACAAATTCAACAATTTGAAAAAGACGGCATCATTGTCCAAGATTAAACTTATACTCAGGACACTAGAAAGATTATAGTTGTATTTTACAACTAATAGTAATATAATACAACTATCAAGGAGGATGTATGCCAAAGGTCTTAAAGAGAAATCCCAAAGAAGTTTTAACCGTTAAAGTTTCTTGTGATATACGAAGCTTATTAGCTCAATTCTGTGAAGAGCATAATATTCAAATCGGGAAATTTGTTGAGACATCAATCTTGGCTGCAATGGAGGATTATGATGATATTCAATGGGCAATGCAAGCACTTGTTGAAAGAATGAATGAGCCTTCTATTAACCTTGAAGAAGTTTTCAGAAAGATTAAAATTAAACATTAAATGTTTACAATTAAATTCAAAGAATCTGCGGCAAAGGAGCTCCAGAAATTATCTCAAGACATTCAACAACGAATTTATGACTTTTGTAAGGTGCTCTCTGAAAAAGGAATATTTAATATGAATGGGATTAAGGCTTTAAAAGGAATGAAGGGAATTTATCGATACCGAATTGGTAAATATCGAGTACTTCTTCACCAAGATTCTATTCAGAAACAGATTACGGTTGTAAAGGTATCACCGCGAGATAAGGCTTATTCATAAAACATTTTTAATGCCCGAAAAAAACACTAGCAGACTGTTAAGCTATACAAGTGACATTTGGTCAACACTCTGATTCTGTGATGCTATTAATTTAAAAAAATTTAGAAAGTATTGATTCCAAACCAACTCAAAATGAGCAGAACTTTATAAGTATTTCATCGATTTGCTGTTATGTGCACTTTCCCACCCAATGTCATCCCCCGGCTTGACCGGGGGATCTTTAACTTCAACAACGAGATCCCCCGGTCAAGCCGGGGGATGACATTGGGTGATACCATCTTAACTTGGGCAAAACCAAAGACTGGCAATAATTCGACGAGATCCTTCATCCAGCTTCGCTGGATTCAGGATGACGAAAAGCTACTTCATCCTGTATTCACTTAATCACCAATTTGGAATTTATCGCAGTTTAATGGACTGTGGATTGGAAAGCGCTGTTATTGATTCCTGTATATACTTCAGAAGGGCTTCCAAATTTCAGTCTTTACTTAGTTTTTTGACGATTTTTTCGAGATCATCCAACACATTGTCATCCTCTAGATCTCCTAAATTCAAATCCGCCACTGTTTTTTCAAATTTTTTGGCATCTTGAAGATCACTGCGCAACACTTCTAGATAAGAATCAGGATATTTTTTGGTCAGCACACGCACATACTGATTCAAAATTTTCTCATTTTTTTGTTTTGCCTCATTTTTATGCGTCTGCCACTGCGCAATATAATGTAAACGGCAATACCCTTCCATTGAAACTTCTTCTTTGCAACCAGACTGCTCACAACCCCTTTTTTTATTCTTTTTAATAGCCATATGCCCCCCTTATACCCCTTTTCGGCAAAAAGCGTGGGTACCTTGAAGGCTCGAATCTTTCTCAAAAAAGCTATCTACTGAAAAAAAATGCGAAGACTCAATGCCTGCGTCATGCGACGCAAAGAATCCATCGAGTTTTGAAATGCGTAAAAAACACCAAATTTATGCTGCGCCCACCCCAGTCCAAAACTATACCTATTTTGATCTTTTTGATCGGAGAGAGAGAGCCCCATTTGGGTTAAAATCCCCGTTTGCCTTACAAATTCTAACCCCCCATGCACGGCAATATCTTCTTTCCAAGATCGATCTAAATTTTTAGAAATATCCACAGAGCCCATTAAAAAATCCCACAACTTCCCTCGAAATCCAATTCCGAGCTCCCTTTTTAAAGTTTCACCCAAATGCGTCTTGGGACCTAATACGTTATGTCCCACCATTCCCATCTGAAGCTGAGATGTCAATACCCAAAACGTACCTATATCTAAATTGAGCATCTGATTTTCAGCATTTTCTAAATCTTGATGAAAATATTTGCCCGTCATTCCCACGGAAACAATATCTTTAAAAATAGTAGAAAGTGCCAAATAATACGCGTTTTCAAATTGGTCTCTTCCAACTTGAATTTTTCGTGAAAATCCCAGTCCCGCTTGAAGCCCCCTTAAGTGCGCATCTACAACAGAACCATTCAAAACCCAAAAAGCTGGCCCTTGCTGCGACGGCAAATAAAAGGACTGCCCTTCAACGGAATACCGCCCTGAAAAAGCAAACCCGGCAGGATTGACATACAAAGCTTCATTGAGTCCAACAGCTCCCCGAATAGCATTGGAAAGGGCAATCCCTCGAACCCCTTGAAACGCCCACCCAGAGCAAATGATAAAATACCCACTTAAAAAACCCAGCATAAAAATTGTCTGCTTTTTTTTCATAGGCGCTTCTTTGTCTTAGCGGCATTGAATGGTTAAAGCCAGCAAAATTTGTGCTTTACAACATTAAAAAAGTCATATAATTTACCGCGGCTATGAACAAAAAGACACAAGAAGAGTTTAAGAAACTCCTCAACACCCAATTAGAGGCCCTTTTGAAAGAAGCTGAACAAACAGCCGGTGAACTTCAATCGAGTCAAGAAAAAGAAGCTGTTCCGGACGAAACGGACTTGGCCACCATTGAACGAGACCGGAATTTCTTGCTTCGCATTCGGGACCGCGAACGCAAATTGATTCAAAAAATTCAAGAAGCCTTAAAACGCCTTGAAAAAAACAACTTTGGGATCTGTGAAGGATGCGGAGGCCCCATTTCCATGGAAAGGCTTCGTGCGCGACCCGTTACAACTTATTGCATAGAGTGCAAAACGGAATCTGAAGCAAAAGAAAAATCACTCCACTGATTCGACAAGTGATGAGTCATTTTAGCTTCGCTGAAATGAAAGAAAAGAACAATCATACTGCTGTTGGCTTGAACCACCCACTGCATTTTCAACAGCCCAAGCCCATTCGAAAAGCGGTCATTCCTGTCGCTGGCCTAGGCACTCGCTTTCTACCCGTTACGAAAACCATTCCAAAGGAAATGCTGCCCATTGTAGACAAACCCGCCATTCAATACATTATTGAAGAAGCATTAGAAAGTGGCATTGAACAAATTATTTTGGTTAATTCCAAAGGTAAATCCGCCATCGAAGATTATTTTGACAGTGATACAGCTTTGGAATCTTTTTTAGAGCAACGAAAAAAATTTACAGAGCTTGACCTCATGCGCAAGCTTTCAAACTTGATTGACATTGTCATCGCCAGACAAAAAAAACCCTTAGGATTAGGACACGCCATCCACTGTGCTCAGTCATTCGTTGGAAATGAACCGTTTGCTGTTTTGCTACCGGATGATCTCATTAAAAGCAACGTCCCCTGTCTCAAACAACTGATCGGGGCTTATCAAGAATATAAGGCCAATGTCATTGCCGTTATGGAAATCGAAAAAAAACATGCTCCTTTGTACGGAATCATTGAGGGCCAAATGCACGCTGATAATAACCGTGTCCATCTGCTTAAAAATTTAATTGAAAAACCCTCTGAACAAAAAGCACCTTCCTCCTTGGCAGTTATCGGTCGATACATATTATCGCCTGCTCTCTTTCATTGTTTGGCAAGTACCCAAAAAGGTGCGGGGGGAGAGATTCAATTAACCGATGCCCTTTGTGAACTCTTGCAACAGGAACCCATCATCGGCTATCGTTATGAAGGACTTCGTTTTGATGTCGGAGAAAAAACGGGCTTCGTGGAAGCAAACTTATTTTTTGCCGCCCTGAGACCTGATATGAAAGAACGCTTAAAATCATTTATGAAACAATTGGAATTCTAAAATGAAATCTCTAAAAATATTTTTTTGTTTGGTGCTTTCTTTCTTTCTATTCCGCATGGGCATGGCCGCTTCTTTTCGAACCCCTTCTTTGCTTATTCATCAGAATGCAACCACCAGACAATTCGTTCGAACTTTAAAAATTCAGCATAAAATCCATTTTTTGGAAGGCTTTTTTTCAAGCACTCCTTTTGTCTGTGATGAAACATTTTATTTTGAAAAACCAGGGCGTTTTCGAATGGATTACCTTTGTGACGGTATTTTACTCTCTGTTCTGGAGGTCAACCAACAGCGAAAATTATTCTATCATGGATCCGTGATTGAACTGGAATCACGTCCCATGTCTTATTGGCCAGCTTTGTTTTTGTCTGCCGATGAAAACCATCTCATTGAATCGCTTTCCTATTTTAACTTTATTTTGGCAAAGCCTTTGGAAAATAAGATAGACTTGCCGGATAAATGGCACGAACCCATACCCAATAAATCTTGGGTATTAGAAGGACAGCTTAAATTAAGCCGACTTGGGCTCATTCAAAAAAGCGACCCTCACACATTAGAAAGAAACAAAGTATCTCAGCTTGTTTCTCCAGTGGCAGACCATCACGAAGTTTGGTTGGATCACGATCTTTTTTTGCCCATCAAAATCACCTTTGAAGACAAAGACATTGTTTTTAAAAACTATCAGAACCTTTCACAGCTTCAAACAATTCCTTATGCTTATCCTTCTACCATCGAAATACAAAAAGAAGGGCTTTCAGGGGTGGTGATAGACACACTACCAGAATTCTTTGGGCTCAATACCCCGTTTGAAGGAAAAATCTTTTCTCAAGCACAGCTACGCAATCAAACGCAAAAAGGATTCCCCGAGTCTTTAAGCTATATCAAAGAAATCTTGGAACGGTTTATTCTTGAATTTCGATGATGGAGGACCGATGGGTAGATGTTGCGCTCCCTTTGCCTTTGTATCAAACTTTTCATTATAAAATTCCAACGGAAATTCAACATCCCATTTCATTGGGAAGCCGAGTCTGGGTCCCCTTTCAAAGACGAAAATTAATGGGTTATGTCATTGACATACCCAAGGAGGGATACCCTCAAGCCAAAGAAATTTTTTCTGTGGTAGATCCCAAGCCTGTTTTATCGGATCAAGCACTCCTGTTTTTAAAAAGAGTAGCGACTTATTATGCGAGCCCCCTGGGAGAAGTGTTGAAGGCCGCTTTCCCCTTTGCACCTACTTCTCCTGCAAAAAAAAGTACCCCAAAAGAAATCCCACACTTTTCGACACCAGACCGTCCCAAAATGCTCACCACAGATCAAAAAAAAGTATTACACCAAGTCAAAACCTCTTTTTCTCCTTTTCGTTTTGCTCCATACCTTTTGCAAGGCGTCACGGGCAGTGGAAAGACGGAAGTTTATTTGCGCTTAATTGACGAAGTCCTCACCCTCAAGCGTCAAGCCATGGTCTTGGTTCCCGAAATTTCTTTGACACCCCAAGCTGTGCATATTTTTAAAAAGGCCTTCCCTCAGCGCATTGCGGTCTATCACAGTCGCCTGACACCCGCTGAAAGACACGAGACCTGGAAAGCTATCCAAGAACAAGAAGCATCGGTTGTCATTGGAACACGAAGTGTCGTTTTTGCACCTTTCCCTGCTTTGGGACTGATTGTGGTCGATGAAGAACATGATAGCTCCTTTAAACAAGAAGAAAAATTTCGATACCATGCTCGAGACGTGGCTTTAATTCGCGCAAAACATGAAAATATTCCTATTCTTCTGGGCTCCGCCACCCCAGCCATAGAATCTTTGTATCAAACCATTCGAAAGAAATCGACATTGCTCAGACTTCCTCAACGGGTTGAAAAAAGACCTTTGCCCGAAATCGAAATTGTGCGCCTTCAAAAAAAAGACGCTCACTTTGAAAACACACTGATTTCACAACCCTTGAAAGACGCGCTCCGAGAAACCCTGTTTGAAAAACAACAGACCATTCTGCTTCTCAATCGCAGGGGATACGCTGCGTTCTTGCTGTGTCACTGCTGTGGACATGTTTTAAAATGCAAATATTGCGATGTCTCTCTCACCGTTTATCTTAAAACCCAAAACCTCATTTGCCATTATTGCGCCTATACCCTGTCGATCCCAAAACAGTGCATGGTTTGTTCTCAGGAAGAGCTCGGCCTTATTGGTTTTGGGACAGAAAAAATCGAAACTTATTTAAACGAATTATTCCCCCATGCCCGTATTGCACGGTTAGATAAAGTTTCAACGGCCAAAAAAAATGCGCTCCAAAAAATTTTATCTGACTTTTCAAATGGCAACATTGATATTTTAATTGGAACGCAAATGGTCGCCAAAGGTCATGACTTCCCAAATGTAACCTTGGTCGGGGTTATTTTAGCGGATATTGCCCTAAACTTGCCCGATTTTAGAGCCCCAGAACGCACCTTTCAGTTGTTAACCCAAGTCGCTGGAAGAGCCGGACGAGGTGAAAAAAAGGGGCGTGTCATTATTCAAACGTTCCAACCCCATCATCCTCATTTAAACCAAGTACGTGCTCACAATTATTTTTCATTTGCTGAAGAAGAGCTGAAATGGCGTCATGCGCTCCATTACCCTCCCTTTCGAAGGCTCATTAACTTTAAATGCCAACATCCAGATATGAATATCGCCCTTCAAAAATTGCGTTCCTTCACTGAAAAGCTTGAAATCTGGCGTAAAAGCGACCCCCTGTTTTCAATCATTGAAATTTTAGGCCCAAGCCCAGCACCCCTCTTTAAACTAAAAAATAAATACCGATTTCATACCCTCATCAAAGCGCCTTCGGTCTCTAGCCAACAGGCTCTCCTCACAGAAGCCCTGCGCTGTGACCATTCTTTTCGAGAAATGCCTCGCATTCAAATAGATGTTGATCCCTTGAATCTCCTTTAATGACAATGGTAGACTTAAATGATTGATGAAAATTTTAGACCGTTTCTTAATTAAAGAATTTTTGAAGTATTTTTTCGGAAGTATTGTTGTATTTTCTTTCTTATTTTTCCTGGTAGACATCCTTCAACAAATGATGCGATGGGGTTTTTCCAATCAATTGGTCTATTACGAATCCTTTCAACTGCCTTGGATCATTTCTCAAATGATCCCCATGTCGTGTCTCATCGCCAGCATGTTTACACTCACCACGCTGGCTAAAAATGCGGAACTGGTTGCACTCTATGCCTGTGGCATCAGTTTGGAAAGAATTTCAGCCTCGCTTCTTACGTTAGCCGTGGTCATCGGCATCTCCAATTTTTTTATTTCGGACATCGTCGTTCCTGTCTCTTTAAAAAAATCACGCTGGATTTACAACCATCATATTCGACAAGATCCCAGTTATCGCTTTTTTAAAAGTCAAAAAATCTGGTACCGGGGACGAGATGCTATCTACAATATTGATTACTTTGATACAGATAAAAAAGAAATTCAGGGGCTCAACATTTATCTATTCGATGACCATTTTACCCTCATTGAACAAATTCAAGCTGAAGGTGCGGTTTATCAAAATGAGCAATGGGAATTACACAATGGCCTTTCAACAACGTATATTGATGACTTTCCGATTACCCATCACTTTAAAAATAAAATAGCTCATTATATTACTGAAAAACCAGGCGACCTAAAAGAACTCTCCAACTTGGAGACACTCAGCTTTGAAGAACTGCGCACCTATGTTAAAAAAAATAAAAAAGCGGGGTTTGATACCACCCGCCATGAAGTTAATTTACATGCCAAAATTGCTTATGTGATGGCTTGTTTGTTAATGGTTTTTTTAGGCATCCCTTTCTCGACCAAAAATCCACGAAGTGGCGCTCTGGCATTGAGTTTTGGATCTGGCCTTATCATCGCTTTTGCCTATTGGATCTCGCTCAATACCGGCCTTTCCTTAGGATACAATCGCACCTTGCCACCCATCCTTTCTGCGTGGATCACCAATTTCATATTTGCATTTTTTGGGTATTATATTTTAAGACAACAGCAGAGGAATAAAAAGCTATGGCCCTTTTAGACATTGTGACGTATCCAAAAAAAATTTTGGCCCAAAAAACACTTCCCATCACCGATTTTAAGAACAAACGGTGGGATCGGTTGATTTCAGATATGGCGGAAACCATGTACAACGCTCCGGGCATCGGTCTGGCCGCAAACCAAATTGGTGAACCCTTAAGACTCGCCATCATTGATATTACGTCATCGGAGGACACAGCAAATCGAGCCCTCCATGTGTTTTTTAATCCAAAAATTCTAGAAAAATCAAAACAGATTGATTTTGAAGAAGGGTGTTTAAGTCTGCCTGGCGTTTCGGCACCCACACGTAGATACGAAGAAGTGGTGGTAGAATTTCAAGATCGCCAAGGAAATAAAAAAAAATTACACACTTCCGGTTTGCTTGCTGTGGCACTCCAACATGAAATCGATCATTTGGAGGGAAGACTTTATATAGATCAATTGAGCACCCTTAAAAAAGATCTGGTCATTAAGCGTTTTAAAAAATTACAATCCATGAAAAAATCATCGTAGGGGGTCAACAGGGTGTTGAAAAAACCGAAGACACTTGAACCCTTAAAGATTGTTTTTATGGGAACCGCTTCCTTTGCAGTCCCTGCACTGGAGAAACTCATTCAACACGAAAAAGTGATTGCGGTATATACGCAACCCGACCGGCCCAGGGGTCGCGGGCAAAAACTCGACATGTCGCCCATTAAAAAGATTGCCGTCCAACATGGCATCGCCTGTTACCAGCCCGTGACTTTAACCGCACCTTCTCATGTAAAAGCATTAAAAGCCTTGGCACCAGATCTCATGGTTGTAACTGCTTACGGTCTTTTTTTGCCCAAAGATATTTTAGATATCCCCAGATTGAAGACCTTAAATATCCATCCTTCCTTACTTCCCAAATACCGAGGAGCTGCCCCCATTCAGTGGGCCATCATTCAGGGGGAAGAAAAAACGGGGGTTTCCATTGTATATGTCACGCCTGAAATGGACGCCGGAGATATTTTGAATCAAAAAAATTACGCGATCTCTATGCAAGACACTTATGAAACCTTAGAACCCACATTGGCTGAGCTCGGTGCTTCTTTGTTGCTTGAAACCATTGATCAGATCAAAAAAAATAAAGTTGCGGCAAAACCACAGGATCCAAACCAAGTCACCCGAGCACCGAAATTAACCAAAGAAATGGGTACCCTGGATTGGCAAGCACCGGCCCAACAAATTTTGAATTTAATCAGAGGCGCAAACCCTTGGCCGGGCACGTATACCTTTCTCAAAGATTCTGTTCTCAAAATCCATGCGGCTCGTGTGATCGATCCTAGCACACAAGGTCAGCCTGGAAAAATTCGAGAACTATCGAAGCAGGGCATTCTCGTTGAAACCTCTCAAGGGCTTCTCTTGTTAACGGAAGTCCAAAAACCCAATAAAAAACGAATACCTGCAACAGAATTTCTCAAGGGTGAACACTTATTGCCTGGACAATTTTTTAAGAGTACCCTAAAAAAATAATCATGGTTTTCACCCCCAAAATTGCGCCTTCTCTTTTATCTGCTGATTTTTCAATCTTAAAACAAGAAATTCAAGAGGCAGAAGCTGCGGGAGCGTCTCTTTTTCACGTGGATGTGATGGATGGTCATTTTGTCCCCAATTTAACCCTTGGGCCTTTTATTGTAAAAGCCATTCGAAAGTGCACCCCGTTACCACTCGATTGTCACTTAATGATCGAATCCCCAGAACGATATGTGAAAGCATTTGCCGCCGCAGGCGCCAATCTCATTTCATGCCATATTGAAATTGTATCTGAGCCAAAGACCCTGATCGAACAACTTCATGCTCTGGGAATAAAAGCTGGCCTGGCACTCAATCCAGATACCCCGGTAGAGCGTCTCTTGCCTTATCTTGCGTTACTGGATTATGTTTTGGTGATGGGCGTATTTCCTGGATTTGCCGAACAGGTTTTCATTGAAAGCGCCCTCAAAAAAATTGAAGAGTTGAATGCCTTTCGCCATGAACATGCACTTGCCTTTGAGATTGAAGTGGATGGAGGGCTTCGGTCATCCAATATCGAAAAAATTGCGCAAGCCGGGGCAAATATCTTTGTCGCTGGATCAGCGATCTTTAAAAACAAGCCTTATGACAAAACCATTCAAGAGATGAAACAAAAAATTCATGGACCAAAACAATAAAGACCAAAATAAGAGAGACATTGATACCATTGATGCCTATCTTCGAAAAATGTCTTTCAATCCAGATGAGCTTAAAAAAGCACCCAATATTTGGAAAATCACTCAAAACAAAGCTGAAATTTTTGTCATTGTTGCAGGGGGCTTTATCATTTTGCAATCTAAAATCATGAATTGTCCCAAGTCCAACATTACAACGTTGTACCGAAAAATTCTCGAACTGAATGACAATGTGGAACAATCCTTGGGCGCTGCTTTTGGGATCAATAAAAACAATGAAATCATTCTTAAAATGTTACGCCCCATGTCTAATTTGGGACTCAATGATTTTATCTATTATTTGACAAGCATTGCCTTTGTTGCAGATCAACAAATGAAAGAACTTCGAGGGCGATTTGGAGATTAACGATGTCCATCTTATTAAATGGAAAGAATCTTTCCTGGAAACTTTTTCAAAAAATTGTTTTTGAACATCATTCTGTCGGCATTCACCCAAGCGCTCGCACCTTGGTCCAAAAAAACACCGCCCTCCTTGCGTCTTTTCAAAAACGCGGAGACATCGTCTACGGACTCAATACCGGCTTTGGCGTGTTATCCAATATTGAAATTACAGAAGATCAAATTGAAACCTTGCAACACAATTTGATTCGATCTCACAGCTGTGGGGTCGGGCTCCCTTATACAGAGATTCAAACACGCGCCATTTTGTTGTTACGCATTCACGCTTTATGTGCGGGCTATTCTGGCGTGCGTCTTGCGATTATCGAAAGCCTCATTGCACTTTTAAATAAAAATATTTTACCTTATATCCCTCAAAAGGGCTCCGTGGGTGCCAGTGGTGATTTGGCCCCACTTGCTCATTTGGCTCTGGTACTCATTGGAGAGGGCTCTGTTTTGCAAAACCAAAAAAGAACCTCCTCGGTTCCCATCTTAAAAAAGGCTGGCATTTCTCCACTCAAATTGATGGGCAGAGAAGGATTGGCTCTCATCAATGGCACTCAAGTGATGACGGCCATTTCCGCACTCAATGTCTTAGAAGCTCAAAAACTCATGTTGCTGTTTACCATCGCCGGCGCACTGAGTTTGGAAGCGTGTCTTGGAAGTCAAAAACCTTTTCATGAACTGATTCATCGTCTGCGACCCCATGCCGGGCAAATCAACGTAGCAAACCTTCTTTGGTCCCTCACCCAGCAAAGTGAATTTCAAAAAGCACATGTGGCCTGTGGAAAAGTACAAGACCCTTATTCTTTTCGCTGTATGCCCCAAGTGCATGGTTCTACTCTGGATACCCTGGCGTTTGTTTCTCAGATTGTTGAAACAGAATTAAATGCGGTTACGGATAACCCCTTATTTTTCACAAAAGAAAAAATGTGGCTCAGTGGTGGAAATTTTCATGGCCAATATTTGTCCAACGCCATGGATTATTTATCGATTGCGTTTACTTCCTTAGCACACATGTCCGAATGTCGAATCGAAAAACTGTTGGATCCGCAGTTTAGTGGATTGCCCGCATGTTTGGCGTCTCAGCAAGGCTTAGAATCTGGATTGATGTTGGCGCATGTGACCGCCGCTGCTTTGGCTTCTGAAAATAAAACCCTTGCTCACCCGGCCAGCGTAGACACCATTCCAACCTCTGGCAGTAAGGAAGATCACGTCAGCATGGGTGTAGGCGCAGCACTCAAATGCCATCAAATTCTTGAAAACGCTAAAATTATTTTGGCCATTGAATTATTGAGTGCTTCCCAAGCAATTGAGCTCCGAAGACCACTCAAGACCAATCCCTTGTTGGAAAAGGTTCAAGCCAAAATCAGAACGGTCGTCCCCCCCATTACGGGCGATCGCATTTTTTCTCAAGACATCGAAAAAATTGTTTCAATCACAGATGACCTTTTTCAGCTGGTCTCTCAAAATATATAATGATGAAAAGAGCAATCTTTCCACCCACCGGAACTACTTTGCACTGCAAAGGCTGGGTTCAAGAAGCCGCCTACCGGATGATTCAACACAATCTTTCTCAAGAGGTCGCAGAAAACCCGAAAGAGTTAATTGTCTATGGTGGAACGGGAAAAGCAGCTCGCAACTGGAAATGTTATGACGCCATTTTAACTTCTCTCAAACAATTAAAAAATGACGAAACCCTTTTGGTTCAATCTGGAAAACCTGTTGGGATTTTACCTTCTCATGAAGATGCCCCCCGTGTGTTGATTGCAAATTCAAATTTGGTCCCCAAATGGGCCACCTGGGATGAATTTCGAAAATTAGAAGCTTTGGGATTAACGATGTACGGCCAAATGACCGCCGGAAGTTGGATTTACATTGGCACGCAGGGAATCCTGCAAGGCACTTATGAAACTTTTGCTCAAGCTGGTAGAACTCATTTTAACGGAAATTTAGCGGGGAAACTCATTTTGTCTGCTGGGTTAGGCGGCATGGGGGGCGCTCAACCTTTGGCAGCAACGATGAATGGCGCTGTTTTTATTGGGGTTGAAGTCGATCCAGCTCGAATCGAACGAAGATTAAAGACTGGCTATGTAGACTTGGCAACGAATTCTTTAGAAGAAGCTCTTTCGCTTGCCCAACACTATCAAAGAAAAAAAGAAGCAAAGTCTATTGCGCTTCTTGGCAATGCTGCAGATATTTACCCAGAATTTGTAAAGAGAAAGATGATTCCTCATTTGGTTACAGACCAAACCAGTGCGCATGATACTTTAAATGGATATATTCCTCGAGGTCTCAGTCTCAAAGAGGCCATTCGCCTTCGACGGTCCAATCCAAATGCCTATATCAAACGAGCCATTCAAAGTATTGTCATTCATGTCGATGCCATGCTGAAACTTCAAAAAAAGGGGGCCCATGTTTTTGATTATGGCAATAACATTCGCGCACAAGCTTTCGGTGGGGGGCTTCGCCAAGCATTCCATTTTCCAGGATTTGTTCCCGCCTACATTCGCCCTTTATTTTGTGAGGGACAAGGTCCTTTTCGATGGGTAGCGCTCTCCGGAGATCCGCAAGATATCTATGTAACAGATGCTGCGCTGATCAAAGCGTTCCCACAAAAAAAACAGTTAAAAAATTGGCTGTTGTTGGCAAAAGAAAAAGTGAAATTCCAAGGCCTCCCCAGTCGCATTTGTTGGTTGGGATACGGCGAACGTGAGAAAGCCGGTCTCCTCTTCAACAAACTTGTGAAACAAAAGAAAGTTAAAGCACCGATTGTCATTGGAAGAGATCATTTGGATTGTGGGTCTGTGGCGTCTCCCTATCGTGAAACAGAAGCCATGAAAGATGGAAGCGATGCCATTGCAGATTGGCCGATCCTCAATGCGCTGATCAATGCCGTCAATGGTGCAAGCTGGGTCTCTTTTCATCATGGAGGAGGGGTTGGCATGGGGTACTCTCTCCATGCGGGCATGGTCATTGTGGCAGATGGCACCCAAAAAGCTGCTGAGCGAATTTCGAGAGTGTTGAATTCAGATCCAGCCATGGGCATTATTCGACATGCAGATGCGGGATATAAAAAGGCCATAAAGACCGCAAAAGACTTTCATTTAAAAACACCCCTGGTGAGGTAAGTGAGGACCCTTTTGAAAAAACATAAAACTTTACTGATTACCAACATTTCTCAAGCGGTCACTTTTGAAGGCGTCTCCAAAAAGAAAGGCCGATTTCCAAAGAAAGAGGAGCTGGCCGTGCTTTCGAATGCTGCCATTATTTGTAAAAATGGAAAAATTGTTTGGGTGGGCCCTGCCAAGGAAGTACACTCTTTTCGAGTCTCAACCAAAATAGATGCCAATGGCATGGTTTGTTTCCCAGGTTTTATTGACGCTCATACCCATATGGTCTTTTCAGGATCGAGGCATCATGAGTTTGCACAACGCTGCGAAGGAAAAAGCTATCTTGAGATTGCAAAAGCAGGCGGAGGAATTTTAAGTTCTGTTCAAACAACGCAACATGCCGCTCTCCAAGATTTGGTTACGCAATTAAAAAAACGCCTGCTTTTTTCAAAGAGCCTCGGCATTACAACAGTTGAAATCAAAAGTGGCTATGGTCTTTCCCTAGCCCAGGAACTGAAATGTTTAAAAGCCATCGCTCGCGCTAAACAAGAAATGGGTCTAAACATTTTTGCAACTTTTCTCGGGGCCCATGCTTTTCCCAAAGGATATGCAAAAGAAAAGTATGTGGCAGATATCTGTCAAAAAATGATCCCTACGATTTGCAAACAAAATTTGGCAACTTTTTGTGATGTATTTATGGATCGTGGATTTTTTAATTTATCACAAACCAAACACATTTTTAGAACGGCTCAACAATATGGGCTTAGGCTCAAATGCCACGCTGATGAATTCCAGCCGCTGGGAGGCACAGAGCTATCTTGTGCACTCCAGGCACAAAGCGTAGATCACTTAATTTCAATTACAGCCCATGGAATTGCGGCGTTAAAAAAATCAAAGACAACCGCTGTTTTATTACCCGGAACTTCTTTATTTTTGGGAAAACCTTTTGCACCCGCTCGAAAATTGATCGACAGTGGCGTGCGCGTTGCCATTGCCACGGATTTCAACCCTGGCTCTTCTATGACCCAAAACTTACCTCTCATGACACTTTTAGCCGCTACTCAACTGAAAATGACGATTCCAGAAGTATTGTCGGCTATAACTTATAATGCGGCTTGTGCCTTGGGAATCGAATCAGAGGTCGGTTCTTTAGAAATTGGCAAACAAGCTGATTTGGCTTTTTATGAAATTCCTTCGTACGAGTACTTACCCTATCACTATGGACAAAATTTTTGTAAGCTCGTTATTTGGAAGGGGATACCAACTGCAGTTTAGGTTGACTTTCTTTCCTCAAGACAACCCCATAGCAAATTAAAAACACCACGAGGCCCCCCAAAACATCCCAAAAATAATGCTGTTTTGTCGTTAACGTTGATAGGGAGATAGCAATGGCCCAGAACAAAAAGAAAATGGAAATCCATCTTCGATAGTTCCAAAAGCCCAAGGCTACGACAAAACAAAGACTCACATGTTGACTGGGGAAGCAATTGACGGGTTGATCTATCCAACGCAAAAATGAAAAGGCTGATCCTGCCCAGCCATCCAAGGAAGTTGTAGGCCGCTCAATGACCGTCGGGAAAAAGAAAAAAATAGGATAATGAATCAAAAAATTTAAATAAAAGGCGGCGACCAATTTTTTTAAAACATCCAGAT
>JACQJD010000083.1 GCA_016198185.1 Deltaproteobacteria bacterium | reverse complement strand
AATTGAAGTAGAGTGATTCTTTGTGGAAACATGTTTGTAGGAGGATCGCATGGAATTTTCAATTAATCGAAAAGAAATTCTAAAAGGCCTTCAAAGGGTGCAAGGGATTGTTGAACGAAGGACAGCGATGCCCATTTTAGCAAATGTTCTCTTGGAAGCAAAAAAAGGGCAGTTGGTCTTAACGGCAACCGATCATGAAGTCGGATTACGTGGAAGTTATCCTGCCCAAGTAACCAAGGAAGGAGCTGTTACACTTCCAGCTAAAAATTTATATGAAATCGTTCGAGAACTCCAAGAAGAAGAGGTCGTCTTTAAGAAAAAAGAAAATCTTTGGATTCATATTGTATGCGGCAAGGCAGAATTTAATATTGTAGGTCTTTCAGCAGACGATTATCCAGCCATTCCCAATTACAAGGATAAAAAGTTTTATGAAATTGCTCCAGAGATTCTTCAAGAGATGATTCATAAGACCCTTTTTTCTGCTTCCAGTGATGAAACACGATATCATCTTAATGGCGTTTTTTTCGAGAAACCCAAAAAATCATCCAATCAAATTCGAATGGTCGCAACCGATGGGCATCGGTTGAGTTTAATTAATAAGGAAATCGCCTTTTCAAAGGAGTTATCCTTTAACCGAGGAATTATCATCCCTAAAAAGGGATTAAATGAGCTCAATCGGATTTTAGAAGAAGGAGAAGGCAATTATCAAATTGGTTTTGATTCGAACAATGTGATTATTAAGAAAGAAAAGGTGGTATTGTTTATTCGCTTAATTGATGGAGAATATCCTGACTATGAACAAGTCATCCCTTCAGATAATAAAAAGAAAATTGTGGTGAACAGAGAAAACTTTTTAAATTGTTTGAAAAGAATTTCTTTACTTTCTTCGGAGCGCTCCAAAGCCATTAAGCTCACTGCTCAAGAAGGGTTATTGACCATTTCGACCAGTAATCCCGAATTGGGAGAAGCCAAAGAAGAGATCGAAATAGAATATGAAGGAACAACGCCTATTGAGGCTGGATTTAATGCTAAGTATTTTATGGATATTTTACATGCAATGAGTTCCGAGAAGGTTCTTTTAGAACTGAATGATAAATTAAGCCCCGGCATCATGAAAGCCTTGGATGACAATGATTACGTTTGCGTGGTGATGCCAGTTCGAATTTAGAAGATCCTGCTCAATATTTCTTCGCATTGAATAAAAAATTGAAATACAAGCCGCATGTATCTTGAACAACTAGCCCTCCAAAATTTTAGAAATTATACGAATGTTTTTCTTCATTCATTTTCAAAAATGAATATTTTTTATGGGTTGAATGCCCAAGGCAAGACGAACCTACTGGAAGCTATTTATGTCTTGTGTACGCTCCAAAGTTTTCGCACCGCTCAACGTAAAGATTTAATTCATTGGCAATCACAAGCGGCTAGAGTCGAAGGGCACTTGCGGTTAGCGGAAATTCAAAAAAAATATACGGTTGTCGTTGAGTCTTCTGCCAAGACCCCCAGCATTAACGATAAGGATGTCTATCCTTTGAGCGCCTATCGTGAACATCTGAATGTGATTTGCTTTTGCCCTTTGGACATGCAGATCCTTCAAGGGGGGCCACATTTGCGTCGACGTTACTTAGATCGCATTTTATTCAGTTTTAATCCATTGTACGCACATGAGGCGGGGAAATACATACGCGTGCTCCTACAACGAAATAGGGCCCTTCAATTTGGAAATAAAGAAGAGGTACTCACTTGGGGAGAAACATTGATTAACTATGGCGCTAAAATCATTTCAAAACGCTTGCAATTTATAGAGAAATTAAATACGCTGACGTCTAATTTATACCACGCAATTTCTGGTACAGAGGAGTCCTTAAACGTTCGGTATAAAACAGCTATAAATGTTTGTGATTTCAATTACTTAAGTGAAAGTGACTTAGGGGAAAAGTTGAGGGTTTGTCAGCAACAACTTTGCAGTGAAGAGCAAAGACAAAAAAGGAGTTTGGTCGGCCCCCATCTCGATGATTTTGAAGTATTTGTTGGGCATAAAAATTTGAAACATTTTGGCTCTCAGGGAGAACAAAGAACAGCAATCTTAACGCTAAAATTAACGGAGTTTTTAATTTCAAGAGAAGAAAAAAAAACAGAACCGATTTTTTTACTGGATGACATTTCTTCTGAATTAGATGAACACCGGAGAAATTTTTTATTTACGGAATTGAATCAACAAAACGCGCAAGTTTTTTTAACCTCTACGCAAAATAATTTAATGGATTTGAACCAACATGAGGCAAGGATTTATGAAGTTCAAGAAGGGAAAATTTTGAGAAAATGAATGATTCCATTGATAAAGCCGCGTCTTCCTATGACGCAACGAAAATTAAAGTTTTAGAAGGATTACAAGCCGTTCGAAAACGGCCCGCTATGTATATTGGGGATGTTTCCAAAAGAGGATTGCATCATCTGGTCTATGAGGTTGTGGATAACTCTGTGGATGAAGCCTTAGCAGGTTTTTGCAAGAGCATAGAAGTCAAAATTCACGTGGACAATTCTATTACGGTCGAAGATGACGGACGCGGCATTCCTGTCGACATGCACCAAACCCAAAAAAAGTCAGCAGCAGAAGTGGTGATGACGGTCTTACATGCGGGCGGAAAATTTGATTCCAGCTCCTATAAAGTTTCTGGAGGCCTTCATGGCGTAGGCGTTTCCGTGGTGAATGCCCTTTCAGAAGTTTTGAATTTGGAAATTCATCGAGAAGGAAAAGTGTATGTTCAGTCCTATGTTCGAGGGGATCCAAAGGCCAAACTGAAAGAAACAGGAACAACCAAAAAAAGAGGAACCATCATTACTTTTAAACCAGATCCCGAAATTTTTGAAACATTGGAATATAGCTATGAAACACTCTCACAACGCCTGAGAGAATTGGCATTTTTAAATCGAGGGTTACGAATTAAAATAGAAGATGAAAGAACAGCGGAAAAACAAGATTTTTTTTATGAGGGCGGAATTGAATCATTTGTGGAATATTTGGGAAAAAAACGAAAACCACTTCATCCGAATCCTGTTTATTTTTCGGCGAACAAAGAAAATGTCGATGTAGAAGTGGCTTTTCAATATAACGACAGCTATAATGAGGTTTTTTATAGCTATGCCAATAATATTCATACCACCGAGGGAGGAACGCATCTTGTTGGATTTAAATCGGCCCTGACGCGTACCATTAGTAAGTTTTCAGAGTCTTTGGGATTGCTCAAAGAAATTCAAGGAGGCATTACGGGAGATGATGTCCGTGAAGGACTTATTGCGATTATTTCTGTTAAATTGTCACAGCCTCAATTTGAAGGACAAACCAAAACGAAATTAGGAAATAGCAATGTCAAAGGAATTGTGGAAACTTTATCCAATGATCGGTTAACCACCTTTTTCGAAGAAAATCCACAAGCCACCAAGGCCATTTGTTTAAAAGCAGCAGAATCTGCCAGAGCACGTATTGCCGCCAGGAAGGCAAGAGATCTTACCCGTCGAAAAACAGCGCTGGATCTGGGGGGGCTTCCTGGAAAAATGGCAGATTGCCAAGAAAGAGATCCTGCCAAAAGCGAATTGTTCCTTGTGGAAGGAGACAGTGCAGGTGGGAGTGCCAAGCAAGGGCGAGATCGAAAAAACCAGGCCATTTTACCACTCAAAGGAAAAATTCTCAATGTAGAAAAAGCACGGTTCGATAAAATGCTTAACTCCGAAGAAATTCGAATCTTGATTACAGCCTTGGGGACGGGCATTGGCGTTGGAGAGTTCGATATTGCCAAGGCACGGTATCATAAGATTGCGATTATGACGGATGCCGACGTTGATGGGGCGCACATTCGAACCCTATTGTTAACCTTTTTCTATCGTCAAATGCCGCAAATTATTGAAAAAGGCTATTTGTATATTGCTCAGCCCCCGCTTTATAAAGTGAAAAAAGGGAAAGCAGAAACATATTTAAAAGATGAAGCTTCCCTTGAAAATTATTTATTGGATCAATGTTTGGAAAACATTTCAATTAAATCCAAAGGGAAAAAAATAACTTCTTCTGCGCTCAAACGCGCCGTTTCGCAAGCAAACATTTTTATTGCGACACTGGAAAAGCTTTCTAAAAAACGAGAGTATTGGGTGCTGAAAGAAATTATTTTGAATTTGAAATGGAAAGAAAATATTTTGCACTCCAAAAAACACATTGAAGATGAATTAGAGGAAATGAAGAAAAAATTGTTAAATGCGAAGCTCGTTCAAGGATTTGCTTTTTCGGTTTTAAAAGATGAAGAGCACACAGGATTTAAAGTTCAGATTTCAACCACCAAGGGGGGAATTAAACGAGAATTTGAAATCACACATCTTTTTCTGACCTCTCCAGAGTTGGAAGATCTTAGAAAATTGGCAAAAGGGTTTGATTGTTTGGGAGAGTCGCCATGGGAGATAGAATTTGAGTCCCAAAGCCTTCATGCAGAACAGCTAGAAAATTTAATTCAGGCTGTTTTTACCGTCAGTAAAAATGGTGTTTATATACAGCGATATAAGGGGTTGGGAGAGATGAACCCGCAACAACTTTGGGAAACAACGATGGATCCTGTGGCAAGAACGTTGTTGCAGGTTCGCGTCGAAGATGCGATTGAGGCAGATAATATTTTCGCATTGCTGATGGGAGAAGAAGTGGAGCAACGGCGAGAGTTTATTGAACAAAATGCCCTGCGCGTAAAGAATTTGGATATTTAACTATGTTTCGTTCCATTATTTCAGGTTTAGGTCACTACGTTCCCCAAAAAACGGTAACCAATCAGGATTTTGAAACATGGATGGATACGTCCGATGCTTGGATTCAGCAACGCACAGGAATTGTGACCCGACATTTTGTGTCGCCAGGGGAAGGAAACATCGAGATGTCTTTTTATGCGACGCAAATGGCGCTTCGGGAAGCCAACTTAAAAAATACAGATATTGATTTTATTGTTTTGGCAACGTTGAGTCCGGATTACACCTTTCCTGGAACTGCGTGTTTTTTACAGGAAAAATTAGAAATTCCTGAAACGCCTGTTTTAGACATTCGCCAACAATGTACAGGATTTATTTATGGGCTCTCTATTGCAGATCAATACATTCGAACAGGGATGTTCAAAACCATTTTGGTTGTGGGCACCGAAGTTCATTCTACCGGGCTTGATTTTACAACGCGCGGAAGGGATGTCGCGGTGTTATTTGGAGATGCGGCTGCCTGTGCCATCGTGCAACGATTTGACGGGCAAGAAGAAAGAGGTATTTTGTCGACGCATCTTTTTGCAGATGGACGGCATGCGAAAGATTTGTGGATTGAAACGCCCTCTTGCCGAGAGCACCCCAGAATGACGCAACAGATGCTGGAGGAAGGCAGTTGGTATCCCAAAATGAATGGGAAAAAAGTATTTACGATGGCGCTTAAAAAATTTCCGGAAGTTATTCAGGTCGCTCTCAAAGCCAATCAAGTAGAATTGAAAGATGTTCATTTGTTTATTTTTCATCAGGCCAATCTGAGAATTGTTCAAGCGGTGTGCGAGTCTATGGCAATTCCTTTTGAAAAAACATTTAACAATATTGGAAAATATGGAAATACCACAGCGGCTTCGATTCCGTTGGCGCTCTCGGAAGCGTACCAAGCGGGTCGAATTCAAAAAAATGATTTGGTGTGTTTGTCTGCTTTTGGCTCAGGGTTTACATGGGCATCTGCATTGATTCGCTGGTAAAGGAGCATGTATGGCAAAAGATAAAGATTCAGAACTAAAATCGACCACGCTGCCACCGAGCCAACCCCCGGTCCCGCCGTACCCGCATACCGTCAATATCGATGAAGAAATGAGAAATGCTTATTTAGATTATGCGATGAGTGTCATTGTGGGCAGAGCCTTACCAGACGTGAGAGATGGTCTTAAGCCAGTTCACCGACGTGCGTTGTATGCCATGGAAGAGCTTGGGAATGCCTTTAATAAGGCATTTAAAAAGTCGGCGCGGGTGGTCGGGGACATTATTGGTAAATATCATCCTCATGGAGATGCCGCCGTGTATATGACCATTGTTCGAATGGCACAGGATTTTTCGATGCGCTATCCTTTGGTCGATGGCCAAGGAAATTTCGGATCGATCGACGGAGATAACCCAGCCCACATGCGATACACCGAAGTGCGCATGGCCAAAATTACAGGGGAACTTTTAGCAGATCTCGATAAAGAAACTGTAGATTTTGTACCCAACTACGATGGTTCTCTCAAAGAGCCATCTGTGTTGCCAGCAAAAATTCCAAATCTTTTAATCAATGGTTCCTCTGGGATTGCGGTTGGGATGGCAACCAATATTCCGCCGCATAATGTGTCTGAAGTTTTACAAGCCTGTGTTACGTTGATTGACGCACCAGAAACCACGGTAGCGGATCTTGTTAAAATCATTCCAGGGCCAGATTTTCCAACCGCAGGATTTATTTATGGCAAGAAAGGACTCAAAGAAGCCTACCTGGAGGGCCGCGGGATTATCCAAATGCGGGCGAAGGCGGAAATTGAAGAAGTCGGCAAGGGAGATCGAGAAAGAATTGTGGTGACGGAATTGCCGTATCAAGTGAACAAAGCAAAGCTCATTGAAGGCGTTGCGGACCTTGTTAAAAACAAACGGCTGGATGGAATCTCTGATATTCGAGATGAGTCCGATCGAAAAGGGATGCGCATTGTTTTTGATGTCAGAAAGGGTGCGCAAGCGGCTGTTTTGCTCAATCAATTGTTTAAGATGACCCCGATGCAATCTTCGTTCGGTATTATTATGCTGGCGTTAGACAACAATGTTCCACGCGTCTTAAATTTAAAAGAAATGCTTCAATTGTTTATTGGACATCGAAAAGATGTCATCACAAGGCGTACCGCCTATGAATTAAAACGAGCAGAAGAACGCGCGCATATTTTAGAGGGCCTTAAAATTGCAATTGAAAATATTGATCCGGTGATTGCGCTGATTAAAAAAGCCAAAGATCCTCAAATTGCCAAAGTAGAATTGATGGGCAAATTTAAACTTTCTGATAAACAAGCCCAAGCCATTTTAGAATTAAGACTCCAACGGTTAACAGGCTTAGAACGAGATAAGATTATTGAAGAATTTAAAGAACTTCTCAAAATGATTCAGGAATACAAAGATATTTTAGGGGATGAAAAATTGGTGCTCAAAATCATTAAGACCGAGCTGGGTGAAATTTTAAAAAACTATGGTGACAAGCGCCGAACAAAGATTATTGCAAAAGCCGAAGAAGTTTCCGTCGAAGATTTGATTGAAAAAGAAGACGTTGTGGTCACGGTCACCCAATCGGGATACATTAAACGGCATCCCTTAGAAGAATATCGAGCGCAGCATCGAGGTGGAAAAGGGGTAAAAGGCATGGGGACGCGCGAAGAAGATTTTGTTTCCAATTTATTTGTTGCCACCACGCATAGTTATATTCTGTGTTTTACCAATATCGGAAAATTGTATTGGTTGCGAGTGCATGAAGTTCCAGAAACATCAGCCAAAGCAGGTAAAGGCAAAGCCATTGTTAATCTTCTTAACCTTGGGCACGGTGAAAAATTATGTTCGGTGCTGCCGATTGAAAAATTTGAAGAAGGCAAATTTGTAATGATGGCCACCCGAAAGGGCATTGTTAAAAAGACGGATCTTATGGAGTACAGCAATATTCGTTTGGGAGGGCTTCGAGCCATTAAGATTGAAGAAGGGGATATTTTAATTGGCGTTGAAATTACGGATGGCAAAAAAGATATTTTCTTGTCTACTGCTGAAGGGCAATCGATTCGATTCAATGAGTCGCAAGTGCGATCGATGGGACGCATTGCAACAGGGGTCTGGGGTATTCGATTGGAAAAAACAGATGAAGTGGTCGGGATGGAAGTATTGGATTCTAAGAAAGCACACCAAAAAATCTTAACGGTGACCGAAAGAGGCTATGGCAAAAGAACGGACGTAGATGAATATCGCTCACAAACGCGTGGTGGTAAAGGCATTATTACCATTAAAACAACAGAGCGTAATGGAAAAGTGGTTGGAATGACGCTTGCCAACGACAGTGATGATATTTTGATTATTACGGATCAAGGGCAGGTCATTCGAATGAATGCGAGCAGCATTTCTGTTATTGGCCGAAATACTGCAGGGGTTCGATTGATCCACATGGAAGCCAATGAAAAAGTCGTGGCGGTTTCACCGGTCATCAAAGAAGAAGAACAAGCGAAACTGGTGGATGCCTAAAAAACAGGGATCGCTCATGCCAACGGGGTCATTTCATTTCGATGAAATTCGAAAAATCAAAACTTTTATTTAAGAAAGCCTCCCATGCTTTGGTCGGTGGGGTCAATTCACCGGTTCGCAATTTTTCTTCCGTCGGTGGGACGCCGCTTTTTATTAAAAAAGGTCAGGGCTCTAAGATTGTTGATGAAGATGGAAATATTTTTATTGATTTTGTTAATTCCTGGGGACCGCTCATTTTAGGGCATGCCCATCCAAGGGTGATAAAAGCCATCGAGCAGCAGGCAAGGCGCGGAACAACGTTTGGAGCGCCTACTGCGATTGAAACGGAATTTATCTGTGAAATACAAAAAGCTTTTCCATCGATGGAAAAAATTCGATTGGTGAGTTCTGGGACGGAAAGCACACAAAGTGCGATTCGATTGGCACGAGGATATACGCAACGAGATCTCATTGTTAAGTTCGAAGGCTGTTATCATGGTCATACAGATCCTTTATTGGTGAAAGCGGGTTCAGGCGGAGCCACCTTTGGGGTTGCCACCTCTAAAGGAATTCCTGAGGCAGCCAGTCAATATACGTTTGTATTGCCGTACAATGATACTGGTGCGCTGGAACGTCTTTTTTCAGCTCGAGGTAAGCAAATTGCCTGTGTGATTGTCGAGCCCGTCGCAGCGAATATGGGCGTTGTTTTACCAAAGCGTGATTTTTTACAAAAAATGCGAGAGCTTTGTTCTTTGTCCGGAGCGCTTCTTATTTTTGATGAAGTGATTACGGGGTTTCGAATCGCAAAAGGGGGCGCGCAAGAATATTATGGGATTACCGCCGACCTCACCTGTCTTGGAAAAATTATTGGTGGGGGATTGCCGATGGGAGCATATGGTGGGAAAGAGGCCCTCATGAAGCACGTTTGTCCAGAAGGAAATGTCTATCAAGCGGGGACCCTTTCTGGAAATCCACTTGCTGTTGTTGCGGGACTTTCAACGGTGAAAACACTTTCTCAAGTCAATTCCTATAAAAAACTGCTGCAGATGACAGAATATGTCTGCAAAAAAATAGAGGCTCTTTTACAATTTAAAAAAGAGAAAGCCCAGATCAATTGGATTTGTGGCATGTTTACAGTGTTTTTCTCAGACAGTCCCGTTGTTGATTTTAAAACAGCGCAAGCACAAGACAGCAAAACCTACGCAGCCTATTTTCATTTTATGTTAGAGCGAGGAATTTATTTGCCCCCATCGCCGTATGAAGCATGTATGATTTCATTGGCGCATGAGCCAAAAGAACTGGATCTGTATTTCAAAGCGTTTTCGGCTTTTTTATCTTCGCGATGAAAAATGAATCCCAAAAAATGGCGATGTTTCGAAAATATGGCATCGTTATGGCGCTTGTTTTTGAAATGATTGTGTGCGTGGTTCTTGGATTTTTAGCAGGGCGATGGATTGACCAACGCCTTAACTTAGAGGGTATCGGGCTCATCAGTGGCGTTCTGTTGGGATTTGTGTTCGGATTTTATCGGTTTGTAAAAGACCTTCGTCGCTTTATTCAGTGATTTTTTCATGGAAGAAAGGTTCTTCGATAAAAAAACATTGAATTAAACCAAATCGTTCTGTACAAAACAACCGCTTGAAGCAGACAATCATTCAAAAAATATCTTTGGGGACAGGAATCGTGCTTATCCTTTTGGGGGGGCTTTTTTTCCACTTTCATATCGCGATATCGATCGGCATGGGCTTTTTTCTTTCTTATGTCAATTTCTGTCTTTTGAAATGGGCATATGGTCAAATGATTCATCGTTCTGTGCCACGAGGACTCCTCTTCCTTTCATTTATTGGGAAATACCTCTTCTTAATTTTGGGATTAGGGGCCAGTGTCCTTTATTTTAATTTACATCTTTTAGGATTGTTGGTAGGAATATCTTCCTTGCTCGTTGCTGAGATTATTAGCGCGAGTATTCGAATAAAAGTTAGAAATATATAAAATGGAACACGGATTTCAATGGTACCAGTTAATTCCTGGCTTCAAAAATCTTCCGCCGGAAGTTTTTGGGAGTTTATTGGTTTTTTTTATTTTAAGCAGCATGGCCTTTTTATTTCATTTGAAATTTAAAAAGCGAACAGCCCCTTTGATTCCAGATGCCCAGTTAACCCTTTTTTCTTTTTTTGATGTGCTCGTTGAAAAGCTTTTGAGCTTGGTAGCGTCCATTATGGGACATGGAGGGAAAAAATATTTTCCACTCATGGCAACGCTTTTTATTTTCATTTTATTTTGTAATTTGCTGGGCTTGATTCCAGGCTTCTTGCCCCCGACAAATAATTTAAATACGAATTTAGCCTGTGCGCTATCCGTTTTTATTTATTATAATATTCAAGGACTTAAAACGCATGGATTGGGGTATTTAAAGCATTTTTTGGGTCCGGTGATGTGGCTTGCGCCGATCATGGTGATTATTGAACTTATTAGTCACGTGGTGCGACCGGCATCGCTGAGCATTCGTCTTTTTGGGAATATTTCAGGAGATCATATGGTCTTAAATATTTTTTCAGGACTTGCTCCCGTTGGTGTTCCTGTCATTTTTATGTTTTTGGGTTTATTTGTTTCTGTCATTCAAGCTTTCGTCTTTACGCTGCTCTCCATGGTGTATTTATCATTGGCGGTAGCAGAGGATCATTAAGGAGGTCATTATGTTAAAAATCAAAACAGTATTCTATTCGATGGGGCTTTTCATGGCCAGCATGGGTGCTGCCATTGCGCAAACCCATGAAGTGGTGGCTGAAACGACTTCAAAAAATCCACTCATTGCGCTTGCAGCCGGTCTTGCCATTGCCATTGCAGTACTTGGCGGTGCTTTAGGGCAAGGCAAAGCGGCTTCTACCGCTTTAGAAGGAATTGCTCGTAACCCAGGGGCGGCAGATAAAATTTTTACCCCCATGATTATTGGTCTTGCGCTCATTGAGTCCCTGGTCATTTACGCTCTTGTCATTGCATTCCTGCTGGTTAGGGAAGTTTAAAGAACCTTTCTCAGAAATTGTCCTGTGAGAGATTGCGCATTTTTTGCGATTTCTTCGGGTGTGCCTTGTGCAATGATGGTGCCACCTGCGTCGCCTGCATCCGGCCCCATATCAATAATGTAATCTGCGCATTTGATGACATCCAAATTGTGCTCGATTACGACAATGGTGTTCTGGGCATCGGTTAGTTTTTGTAACACGCGGAGTAATTTTCGAATGTCCTCAAAGTGTAGTCCCGTGGTCGGCTCATCTAAAATATAAAGGGTTGTCCCGGTAGATTTTTTACCGAGTTCTTTAGAAAGCTTTATTCTCTGAGATTCCCCACCAGACAACGTGGTCGCTTGTTGACCCAAATGAATATAGCCCAACCCAACATCAGATAACGTGGCAAGTTTTCGTTGGATATGCGGCACATGCGTGAAAAATAAGAGAGCTTCTTCAACCGTCATTTCCAATACTTCCGAAATATTCTTGTCTTTATATCGGACTTCTAACGTTTCTCGATTGTAGCGGCGCCCTTGGCAAATATCGCATTCGATGTAACTATTGGGCAGAAAATGCATCTCCATTTTGACAAGACCAGCCCCCATACAGTTTTCGCAGCGCCCCCCTGTTACATTAAAAGAAAATCGCCCAGGTTTATAGCCTCTAATTTTTGACTCCGGAAGTTGCGAAAACAACGTGCGGATGTGGGAATAAATGCCGGTATAGGTTGCTGGATTCGATCGAGGGGTTCTTCCAATGGGAGATTGGGTAATCACATGAACATATTCTAAGAAGTCAACGCCTTCTAAATTTTTGTATTTGCCGACGTTTCCTTTAAACCCCTGTAATTTTTTTGCCAGAGCCCTATACAGGGTATCAATCATCAAAGAGCTTTTTCCAGAGCCAGAAACACCTGTGATACAGACGAATAATCCCAGAGGAAGCTTTAACGTAATATTTTTAAGATTGTTTTCGGTAGCTCCAGAAAGCGTAAGGTAGCGATGGGAAGGCTTTCGGGGAGAGGAAATATCGATAGAACATTTTCCAGCCAAATAAGCCCCCGTCAAAGAATGAGGGGCATTTTTAATTTCAGAGAGAGAGCCCTGGGCGATAATATTTCCACCATGAATACCAGCGCCAGGGCCCATATCGATGATGTGATCGGCATGCGTCATGGTTAGGGTATCATGTTCAACAACCAGAACCGTGTTGCGACGTTCTTTTAGTTTTTGAAGCGCTTCAATGAGATGCAAATTGTCTTTGGGGTGCAATCCAATGCTGGGTTCATCCAAAACATATAAGACACCGGTTAAAGCGGAGCCAACTTGGGTTGCCAAACGAATACGCTGTCCCTCGCCACCAGACAGGGTGGCCGCTGGGCGATTGAGGGTTAAATACCCCACCCCCACACGAATTAAAAAATCCAACCGGTCTGTAATCTCTTTTAAAATGCGAGGCGCAATGTTTTTTTCACGATCGCTCCAGCAAATATCTTTAAAAAAAGAAAGGAGCATTGGCAGGGAAAGTTCAACCAGATCTCCAATAGAGCGGTTTCCAATCTTAACGCTTAAGGCTTCTTTTTTTAAACGGGTTCCCTGGCATTGGGAACAAGGAACTTTTTGAAAGTATACCGTGTCCCATTCATTCTCCTCTATCTCTTCCATCAACAGATCTTTGGTGGAATCTATGGAGACCAAACCCTCAAAGCCAAGGCCATGACAGGTAACACAAGCGCCCATGGGGCTATTAAAAGAAAACAACCGAGGTTCTATTTCTGGAAGCTGACTGCCGCAGTGTGTACAAGAAAATTTTTCGCTGAAAATTTTTTCATTTCCATTCAGGTCTTCAATTTTGACGAGCCCATTTGTTAACCGCAAGGTGGTTTCCAGTGAACGCAGAAGGCGCTCCTCACTTTTAGGGGTTGGTTCTAAGCGATCAATAAGAACATCCATCGAATGTTTTTTATTTTTGTCGAGCTCAAGCGGGAGGGCGAGATCGTAATATTGGCCGTCCACCTTTACGCGGGAATAGCCTTTTTGTTTTAGAAGGAGCAAGTCTTTTTGGTACTCCCCCTTTCGTTGTCGAACGATGGGGGCCAAAATGTAAATCATGTCTGAATACGACTTCATAATAGATGAAACCATTTGATCCAGAGATTGAGCAGCGATTTCTAGATTACATTCAGAACAAAAAGCATGGCCTACTCGAGCGAATAAAAGACGCAGATAATCATAGATTTCCGTAAGGGTTCCAACCGTAGATCGTGGATTGTGAGAGAGCCCTTGTTGCTCAATGGCAATGGCAGGCGAAAGGCCATCAATGGATTCCACATCTGGTTTTTTTAAATTTTCTAAAAATTGTCTTGCATAGGAGGAGAGCGATTCCACATAGCGACGTTGACCTTCCGCATAGAGTGTATCAAAAGCGAGGGAAGATTTTCCAGATCCACTAACCCCCGTAATGACGGTTAATTGGTTTCTTGGAATTTTCAGAGAAATATTTTTAAGATTATGTTCTTTGGCGCCCGAAATACGAATGAAAGAGGTGCTCATATCGATTTTAGATGTGATTCGATCAGGGTTTGAATTTCTTGCAATCGCTCAGGCGTCGTTGCTTCAAACCGCAAGACCAATACCGGCTGGGTATTGGAAGCGCGAATGAGCCCCCACCCATCTGGAAATTCAATTCGAATGCCGTCAATGTCAATGGTCTTAAACTGTGTTTGGAAAAATTGTTTCGCCCGTTTGACGATTTCAAATTTTTTCTGATCGGGACATTCCAAACGAATTTCGGGGGTTGAAAAAGTTTCTGGGATCTCCGAGAGCAATTCATCGATCGTCTTGCCAGAGGCACTGAGAATATCGATAAGTCGTAAAGAGGCATAAATCGCATCGTCATATCCAAAATAACGATCTGAAAAAAACAAATGACCACTCATTTCACCGGCCAACAAGGCCTGTTCTTCTTGAATCTTTGCTTTAATCAACGAATGCCCGGTCTTCCACATAATGGCTTTTCCACCGAGCTTGCCAATAGCTTCAAAAAGTGTTTGAGAACACTTGACCTCACCAATAATCGTTGCTCCTGGCGACTGTTTTAAAATTTCTTGGGCGTAGATGATCATGAGTTTATCTCCCCATAAAATTTTGCCCTGATGATCAATCACCCCCAGGCGATCCGCATCACCATCTAATGCAATGCCGATATCTGCTTTTTCTTGAAGGACGGTCTGTCTCAAATCTTTTAAGTTTGCTTCGACCGTGGGATCTGGGTGGTGGCTTGGAAAATGGCCATCTGGTGTGCAGTAGAGTTCATGAACATGGCACCCCAGCATTCGTAACAATTTTGGAGCCACAAGCCCCCCAACGCCATGTCCTGCATCTAGAACCACTTTTAATGGATTTTGAAATTTAAAATGGCTTTGCATAAAGGAGACGTATGATTCAATGATGGGATAGGTTCGAAGACTTCCCAATGTGTCAGCTAAAAAAAACGTTTGATGATCCATGCGGTTTTTTAAGTCTTGAATTTGCTCTCCCCAAAGTGATTTTTGATTGATGCATATTTTAAAACCATTGTATTCGGACGGGTTATGACTACCCGTGACTTGGATGCCATTTAAAAAACCTTCTTCAAATAAAGAAAAATACAGAAGAGGCGTGGGACACATGCCCAAATTGATGACGTGGATCCCCGTTTTTCGAATTCCTTGAATCAACGAGAAAGTATAAGCATCAGAAGTTAAGCGACAATCTCTTCCAATGGCGGCCAGGGTTTGCCCTTGTTCACGTAATAACGTTCCATAGGCAAGCCCAAGGTGTTCACAAAAGGGCTCTGAGAAATCACTGCCAGCGAGCCCTCGAATATCGTATTCACGAAAAATCAGTGGATTTGCGTAAGACATGTTTTCTCCTTTTAACAAGATCAATGGCCAATAAAATGGCGCGTTTCATACTCTCTGGGTTTGCGATCTTTTTTTTAGCAATATCATATCCGACCCCATGGTCAACAGAGGTTCTAATGATCGGGAGCCCCAGCGTCATTTGTACAGCGTGATGAAAATGAAGCGCTTTAAAAACCGTAAGTCCTTGGTCGTGATACTGAGCAATGACGGCATCGAACCGCCCCCAATGGACAGCAAAAAAACTATCTGCAGAAAATGGGCCCGAAACATGGAGCCCACGTTTTTTTGCCCACCCCAGTGTTGGTGTGATCACTTTTATTTCTTCGTTTCCGAGAAGTCCGCCTTCCCCAGCGTGAGGATTGAGTCCTAAAACTGCAATGGTCGGCCTTGGGATCCCAAAGTCTTGTTGTAGGCTTTTATGAACATTTAAAATGATTTTTTGTAATCTCGGTTTCGTAATATTTTGGGATACCTTTTGAAGAGGAAGATGGGTTGTCACCAAGGCCAGGCGATGGACGTTTGAAACAAAAAGCATGGTTGGTTGGAAACTTTTTTTATAAAACTTTTCACAAGTTGTTTTTAAAAATTCTGTATGCCCCAAAAACTTTTTGTGTGTGTAGTGCCGCATGTTTTCTTTATGGACAGGCCCCGTGACCAATGCATCGATATTACCCGTTAAGCATAAATGGCTAGCACGTTCTAAGGCGATGTAAGGATTTTCTCGCGGCGTTATTATTTGAATTTTACACAAAGAATGAATTTTTGGATCGCAACAAGCGGCCTCAGCGATCTCAGGCCCAATTCCTTTTGGGTCGCCAACCGTAATACCAATGAGCGGAAGCATTAAAGGTCTAAAGGCGAAACAATTTTAATGTAAGCTTGCGTTTCTTCTTTTTTGGCTTTAATCCATTGATCAAATACGAGCTTAAATTTTCGATCGTAAATTGTTTTATAAATTTCGTCTTTCATTTCTGCAAAGGGCCGAAGGGCTTGTTGTTTAATATCTACCAAATAAATCAAATGTACCCCGGCTTGCGTTACAAAGGGTGGCGAAAGTTCATGGTTTTTTAAGTGGGTTGAGGCTTTTTTAAAAGGGCCGATCAAGTCATCTTGGGCGACATAACCCATGTCGCTCGTTTCTGGCGCGATCTTTAATTGTTGGAGTAATTCAGAAAAGGAAACGCCTTTTTGGTACTGTTTAAATACCTCTTTTGCTTTTTTGAGAGAGACCTTTTTTTCATCTGGCGTGTTGGCAGGTAAATAGATTTGCTTTAAATGATAATTTTTTTTCTGAGGCTTTCCTTTGATTTCATGGTAATAAAAAGCGCGCATTTCTTCCGGAGTTACGGAAACCGATGTACTGACTTCTCGTTCGAATAAGCGTCGACTTTCGATGTTGTCTTGGATGTCTTTTTGCCAGCGCTCAAAAGAGATGCCCCGTTGTCTTAAAAACGAAGCAAGTTCTTTTTTTGAAAGATTTTGACTTTTTAAAATTGCATTGACTTGTGTATTGACTTCTTCTGTTGAAGCTTGGAGGTCATATTTTTTAATGAGCTGTTGAATGATCTTTTTTTCAATCAGATGATCCAAGGCATTTTTCCAGGGGATCATCGTTTTATCTGGGGAGGCTTCACCGATTTCCTTTTGAAACAGAGAGACCTCGGAGGACAAAATGATATCGTCATTGACGATGGCAACCATACGGTCGATCAGGGTTGCCTCTGCCCTTGGAATGGCAATAAAAATAAGTAAAAACAAATATTTAGAGATCTTCATGCCTTTTTTCGTACCATGCTTTTTAAAACAGACCAAGTGAAAAATGCACCCGGCCAACAGGTTCCCCCGCCGTTCGATCGCGGTTGATAATAAAGCCAAAATCCAGGCTTAAGGGACCCACGGGGGTGTTATAGAGCAGACCAGGGCCTGCGGAATGCCGAAACTGACCATGAGAAACAGGGCTATCAAAAAACACATTTCCGCCATCAAAAAAGGCCAAAAGTCCGAAAGATTCTGTGACATGAAATCGAAGTTCGGTTTTATAGTTCAAGAAAGAAGTTTTAAAAATGCTCTTGTTTTTTGTATCTGATCCAATGATATCTTCTTTAAATCCACGGATGGAGGATCTGCCACCCAAATAAAATCGTTGGTCAACCGGAATGGGGTCGTCTTGTGCGAACGAATACGCATATCCCACGCCTGAATAGAGGGCCAAGGTTACAAACGAAAAAGGAGAATAATAAAAACTTGAGGAAAATAACGTACGCGAGAGATCAATTTCTTGATCACCTCCTAAAGCGGGAAGAAAAAAAGTGGAGGCCAGCGTGTGGGTAGACCCTTTTCTTGGGTTGAAAGCATCATCCCTAAAATCAAAAAAAATCGTAGAACCGATCGAAGCCAATTTTTTTTGCTGAATATCTTTCGGATCTTTGGCCCGGAAAATATCTCTAAATTTATAGGTATAATAAAAACTAAGATTCAGAAAATGCCACAAGTGTTTATCCAAACTTAATTTTCCTTCCCAACCTCGGATGTCAAAAGGCAGCGTGGATTCTTTTTCGTGATTGACCTCAAATCGGGCGACAAAGGGGATTCCCCCAAAATAGGGATCCGAAATTCCCACATCAATATTTCTTTCTAAAAAAGTATAGTCTTGAATTTTTCGATTGATATCGGCACGTGCAGAAATAACGCGGTGCCACCCACCCACATTCCGATAAGCGACCCCTGTAAACCCATGAAATCCATCGTCTGATTTAAAACCAGTCCCCATTTCCAACAATCCTGGTTTTCGTTCAACAACAGAAATCAAAAGGTCATTTTTGCCTGGCACAAATTTTCCGGAAGCAGGCCGTAGTTCAACATGACTAAAGAGGCCCAAATGGACCAAATTATTTTCAGTTTGTTTGACTTTTTCAGGATTCCAAATCTCTGAAGGATGAATCTCTAATTCGCGTTCGATGACGCGGTGTTTGGTGCGTTGGGCTCCTTGAATAATGATGTGATCAATGCGGATTTCCGGCCCTTCTTGAATATGGATGTGGATGGTTGCTTCTGTATAATCCGGCGAATAGGCAATCCATTTTTGTGGATCCGCATGTTGAACTTTGACCTGCAAAAAACCATGTTCACGATAGAGCGCGACAAGGGCCGCTAGGCTTTTATCTAATTCAAATAAATTCAAAGGTGCATTGAAAGAAAAGGGAACGACAGCGTGTAGGTGCTCGGCTGAAAAATGCGTATTTCCTGAAAATTGAATATCTCGGATTCGTGTTTGAGGGCCTTCTTCGATTTCGATGACGGGAATGAGAGAAGTCTTTTGGATGTTCCAAATCAGTTCTTGAAGATGGGCCTTCGAAAATAAAAACCCCAAAGATTTTAAATGATTTTCAATCAAAGGGGGGATCTCATCTAAATCATCGGGGCTGTAAATGTTTCGAGAAAGGGGCCATTTCACCGATTGGTGGATTAAGTTTTCATAATATCGGCTCGAAAATCGAGAAAATTTTGTAAATTGATAGCCTTCAATTTGAACCGCGGGGCCTTCTTGAATATGAAAGGTGACAAATTTTATATTTTTGTCGAGATCCAACCGATCTTGAGTCTCTATTTGCAGATGCGCATATCCTCTTTGTCGGTACTGCTGTGTGATATCGTGGATTAAATCCTGCAGGGTGATCTTTGGTAAAATTTCATCCGATGTGAGGGTTAACTGTCGTAGCAAGTCATATTTTGAAAATTCATGAGCACCTGAAAAATCAAAAAAGTATTTTGCACCCGGTTTTATGAGTAGCTTGAGATGGATGCCGGACTTATCCTCGTTGAGTGAGATCGTGTTTTCCAAAATTCGAAAATCTAAATAGAAATCCTGGAAGAAAGATTTTGAAAGCGTAAACACCTGTTCCTTCCAGGGCTCTTTTTTAAAAAGATCGCCACGCTTCATTGGAAAGAAAGATTGTATTTCTTTGGACTTCGGTCGGCCGATCGATTCGATACGAAGGCTCTCGATGCGTGCGGGCACCCCCTCTTCAATTTCAAAGACCACTTGAAACTGATGGGATTCTTTCGGAGCAAAAAAACGCAAACGAATTTTTGTTTGATAATACCCTTCTTCTTCATAGAGGTGCTCTAGCTTTTGTTTGTCTTCCAGCAGGGAGTCTTGCTGAAAAAGTTGTTCTTCTTTGGCTTCGATGGTTTTAAGCAGGACAACATCTGAAAATAGATGATTGCCTTGAAAGGAAATCGTTTGAATTCTTTGGGACAACTCAAAGACAAATTTTAAGACCATCTGTTCTCGCCCCACTTCTTCGGTAAAAATTGAAATATTATGGAATTTTTCTGTCAGATACAGTTCTTTGAGCAGGCGGTTTACTTGTGCTGGGTCAAAGGGTTGATTTTTTAGTTTCTCCAGTGGTTCTAACAATTCAGATTCCGTAAAAGAGGGTGGAATGACAAGCTCAATTTTATGGACAATTCGAATTTCAGCTTGCGCTTTGAATATTATGAGAAACAATGAAAAAATAAAAAAATAAATCTTCATGGAAATTCGATTTGTGCTTGAAGGTCAATGCCCAAGCTGGAATTGTCTTGTAATTCTTCATCGCTCAAGTCTTCCCAGTAGGATACGATCGATAAATTTCGATTGAAATGATATTTCAGATTAAATTCCTTGTCTGAAAAGACGGTGGATTTGTCCAGCGTTGAGGAAAATAAAAGGTCTGCATGTTTGCCAAATGGTTTGGAAATCAGCAATCGCGGAACGGTAGCATGTTTTGTATCGGAATAAGAAGGGGATAATCGAAAGGTAATGCCCAAGGTCTTTTTGGTTCCTTCCTGTATTTTTTCTTGTACGCCACCGAATAACAATGCGCCTAATTCCAAGGAAGTGACGTCTACCAAAGATTGATCTGAAAGATTGCTGCGAACGGTTCCAAACGCGAGCAATGACAGAATGTCTGCATCAGGCAGGGAAGGGTCCGATGATAAGGTGAGATGGTATTCCGAAAGCTTTCCTTCTGCTTTTAATGAGATTTTGTAGGTTTTTACTTCCGTTTCAGCTTGTATAAAAAAATCAGGATCAATTTCTTTTTTGTCAGCAAAGGTAAGAGAAGCGGCTTTTAACTGAAATTCATTGTTTTTGAAAAAAGCAAGGCCATTTAACAAATTGAGTTGGCCTGTGAGATAGATGTTTTTCGGATCCCCAAAAACTTTTAATTTTCCACTGGCTTCGAGTTTGGCCAAATTGTTTTGAACGAAAATGTTTTTTGGGGCCTGTATCGAAATGTCAAACGTCAAGGGGGATGGTCCGGTATCTTGAACTTTGGGAAGGTAACGAGCTTTTTTTAGGGCAATGATTTTAGATCGCCAATCAATATTTTCTTTATAGATTGATTCTAAGATCTCTACATTGCCATGGAGGAGATACGGTCTTTTTGAACCAGAAAGTGCAAGCTCACCGGAAGCGGTGCTGTACAACCAAGAAGGAAATTGAAGGGAAACTTCTTTAAACTTTGTACGTATATCATAAACAGGCTCTTTTTTTTCGAACAGAGCGGTACCCGAAATGTCCAAAATGCCATTGCCCAAGTGACCCTGGAATTTTTCGATCGAAATTTTATTTTGACTGAAACTGATGGACGACGAAATATTTTCAATCAGCGCTGGAAACCAAGAAGTTTTGAGCTCCCCTGAATTTAAATAAAAACTTCCAAAGACGACAGGTTTTTGGGTTGTTCCTTCGATGTGGGCAGAAATTTTTGCCATGCCAGCGCTTTTTTCAAAAAAGGCAGTTGCAAGCGATAAGATGGAAAGATCAAAGGGGCCTTCTAAGGAAAGACGTACGGGGCCCTTGGGGACGATTGTTCCTTGAATGGCAAGTGCTGTATGGGTGCCCTCTAGGAAAAAATGATCTACGGTGTATTGGTTGTGATGGGCATGAACCTGGAGCGATCCTTTGTTTTGAATGGAGAGCTGTTTTGAAGTTAAAGAAAGGGATTCAATCACAAAAGAACCTTGAGACACCCAGCCCGTGCGCAAAGCCCCGTCCCATTCAAAGTGAGAACGTACCACCACGGAAATATCTAAAAATTTATGATGAAAAAAATAAATTAAAGGAGTGATGTCAAAATTCTGAATGTTCAGGGTGGCATGGTAGGGAAGGTCTTTTTGGGTGCTGAGCATTACCTGCGTTTGAATGTTTTTATCGAATAAAAAAGCACGTAGGGCGAGTGTTTGCTTTTTGAATGTGATCTCGCATGAAGAAAGGCCTAGAGATTTTTCTCGGAACATCGTTTCGGGAACGGAAAAAACAGCGTGGAAAGAGGGATCTTGAAGCGTGTTTTGGAGACGAGCTTCCACGGTGAAGGGGCCATCGATCCATCTTGGAATTTGGTCAAATTCTTGAAGAGATATTTCTTTGGATGAGAGAAATAGATTTACTTTCCCGGAGGTAGACAAAGAACCCGAAAGCAAGAACTGGCCTCTTTTTTTAATCAAAAAAGCATCCTTCAAATAAAGGTGTGATTTTTCAATGTCGAAAGAAAGAGAAGCGCTCTTAAAATTTTCTTTCCAAATTGAAAAATGATGAGCCTCCAAAAATCCCCTTCCCTGCAGGGAAGGTCCCCACGTTAGATTCCCCGTTAATTTTGCCGCTGCTTCTTGATGGGGATGTGTCAATGTGACCGCATACGTTAACTGAGGATATTTAATGGAAGCCGAGAGATGAGCCTTGCCCAGAAAAATTTTTTGAACGGTTAAGTTCTTCAATTGCAAGGTTGCCTCTGCTTCCCATGGTTTTTTTCCAAGGGGGAGGGTCAGGGTGGACTCTCCTTCCCCTTCGATTAAGAGATAAGGATGGAAAAATTTTTTTAGATCCAGATGCGGGATCTTTATAAGAAGCTTTTGATCTGGGGTCCAAGAAAATTCGAGTGGATTCTCATTCATAGAGCCGGCAATGGATTTTAATTTCCAGTTTTTTTCAAAATCAATCATGGCGTTGGCACGAAGAGGCAAAAAGGGCGTTTCGATGAAAATATCTTTCAATGCAAGTTGGTTTGGATGAAGCCTCAGGTGGGCCTTCAGATGAGGAAGAACTTGTTTGCCAGAAGTAAGGTGATCGATCGATACGTTGCCCTCTATCCAAAGAGGGGTCTTCCAGGACCCAGACCAAACGGTTTTGGCAATGCGATAAATCGTTTGATGAGAGGTAATCGTTTGGTCCTGCAAAGAAAGGGTCATGTCATAGGTGTTTTTTTGTTTGCGGTGTAACTGCAACGAAACATCTCGGGCCTCGAAAGAGGAATCATTCTTGATGATCGTTAAAGAGGATTTTTGAATTTCAATCTTTCTGAAATCATAACTCACAATTGGGGATCCCAGAAAAAAAGCTGGGGATTGTTTTTTCTTTTGAACATTGGTTGAAAGATCTATTTTTATTTTGGGCTCAAAAAAAACAGCATCTTTTAAAGCCAGTTTTCCGATGAACAACGCTTGGCGTTGAATGGAGGCCGAAATTCGAGGAATTTCAATGAAAGTCGTTGGCGCATCCAAAAGAGAGAGTCCTTGAACTTCTAAAGAGGTTTTCCATAATGACAAATCTAGGCTTTTGATTTGAACTTGTAGCCCGCTGGCTTGCGAAAGATACGTTTCAAAATAGGGTTTTAAGAAATAGTTCAGTAGATTTCCTTTGACGAGATAAAAGGAAAGCAACGTAATGGTAAAAAAGAAGAGAAGGATGGTTCCCAAATGTTTTTTCATAATCTCAATCGTTTAGGGCAATGCCCCGCAATTTTTTGATCCTTTCTACAATGTCTCGATAGGTTTTATCCTCTTTTTCAATTTTTCGAAACCCCCCCAAGGCTTTCTTTAAATTGCCACTTTTTTCATAGGCGTCACTCAGAGCATAGAGCAGCGCCAATCTAAGATGTTCGGACACCGTCTCTAACTCTGGCAAGCTTTTTTCCAAAAGCAAAATGGTTTCTAAATAGTGCTTGTTTTGGTTGAGACATAAGCTCTTAAGATGCAAGAGATTGAATTTTAAATTTGTAGAAAGTGCTTTTGCTTCAAGGGCCTCTTCAAGGAGAGCCAGAGCATCATCGATCAGGCCTAATTCTTTGTAGGCAATGGCAAGATCCAATTTGGTTTGAAGGTCCAGAGGTTGTGAAGCGGGTGTCAGTCGTAGATGAACGGGAGAGAGATCTTCCTGTATGCCCAAATCTTCTTCCAAAGACCGAATGAGATCCTCTGGAGAGGGCGTAGCTTTTTGTTTTGCTTCAAGGGTTTCTAATGCTTCCAGGGCCTTGAGAGCCGGAGGAAAGGAAGGATCGTCCTTTAGAATTTTTTGATAAATGAGCTTTGCCGCTTCATTCAAATTTTCTTCCTCCAATAGTTTTGCATCTTTCATTTCCTGCTCCCAGGAAAAAGAAGGCTTCGACGACATGGGAAGAGCTCGTATTTCTGGAGCTCCTTCGGTCAGCTTTTTTAGGGTTTGAACATGCAGATCTTGGGAACCATGAGCGATTTCCAGCCACTGGGTCAAGTACACCCAAATTTCTTTTTGTGTGGGAAAAAGTTTAAAAGCATAAAATAAATAACGAAGCGAAGGTAAAAATAGGTTTTTGGTATGAGCTTTTAAAGCTGCTTGTAAAAAGCCATCATAGGCTTTTTGATCATGACCTAAGATTAAATGAATGGTGGCTATTTTTTCGTAGGGTCGATATTCCTCGGGTTGTAACAAACTCATTTTGAGGGCGATATCCAAGGCTTGATCTAACGTGTGGTTTGAAAAGTGAAGATCAAACGCCATTTCGTAATGTTCGTAAGCCGAATACGCTTTTTGAAGTTTTTCGAAGGATTGCCCCAAGTTAAATAGAATTTCTGCATTTTTATGATTTAAAAGGGTGCTTGCTTTTTGGTAAGCAGCGACTGCTTGAATAAACCTCTGTTGGTCAAAAAAAATATCGGCTATTTTTTGAAACGTCGTTGCGGCTGCTTCAGGGTGTTCTTCTTTTTGGAGCGTGGAAGCTTGTTGTAACATCTCATAGAGATTTGAATTCATGGTTAAATCATATTGAGTAATGCATTTAATCCATACACATAACTGTCAACGCCAAAGCCAACGATTTGTCCCGAGACCGCATCTGCTGTTAATGAATGACGTCGAAACGGTTCTCGCCGGTAAATATTGGTCATGTGAACTTCGACGATGGGAATGGAAAGATCCAACAAGGCATCTCGCAATGCAACAGAGGTATGCGTATAAGCGGCGGGGTTGATGAGAATACCTTGAACGGTGTGGGAGTAGATTTGTATCTTATCCACAAGTCTTCCTTCACTGTTGGACTGAAATGGAATCACGAGGCACTTTTGAAGAGCGGCCGTTTTTTTTAAAAGAAGATTTAATTTTTTTAAAGAGACATTTCCATATAGGCTGGGATTTCGTTTTCCCAACTTATTGAGGTTTGGGCCATGAACGACCAAGATTTTTTTGGGGAACGATTTCTTCATGCGTTGGCAGAGGATTGCAATTTATAGAGAATTTTTTTCAAGAGATTTAATTTTTTTTGTTTGGAAAGGGGCAGCATAATTTCTGCAAGAGAGGCAATTTTAAAATCTTCGATATGGCTTTGCGGAGAAAATGTTTCAAGGGGTTGAACGAGGGGGTGGTGAAATTCAAAGGGCGCACAGAATTGGTGGAGTTTTGCTTGATAGGCTTTGGCTTTTTGAATGTCGTTTAATTTAAGGTACGCCAATTCACACGCTTTGAGCGCCATTAAATTTTGAGGTTCTTGATCGAGTACTTTTTGGGCTTCAAGGGTTGCCTGGTAAAAATTGCCCATCGATACATAGACTTGTGAAAGCAGAGCACGCGCCATGAGCGAATGAGGATGCCATTGAAGTCCATGTTTGAGGGTTTGGTGGGCTTCTTCCAGTTGGTCCAATTGATAATAATGATACGCTAAGGGAACAAACAGCTTAGATTTTACATTTTTTTCAACCACCCGCTGTAGTTTGGTTAATGCAGCATAATGCGTATTGATCTCTTTGGACTTTGCGGTCATAATCCACACAAGTATAGCAGGAGTACGTCTTAAAAAGAAAGCAGGAATCTAGGGTGTTATGCAGGCCTTCCAAAATTGCCTTAAAAGAAATTGCCCAATTTCTAAATACCCATTCGGACGTTACTGTCATCGTCGTATGTTATGGAAAAGCAGTCTTAGATTATTATAAAAATAATTTAAGGAATTTAAAATAACCAAGAGGGGTTCTTATTTTTCAACTTTTTTCCAAATTGCTCCACGTCCTGAACGTGAACATTCAACTTTACCTTCATTTCTTAAACGATTGAGAACAACACGAACCATGTCATGGCCCACCGTAGGGCAAAGCCTGACAACGTCAGAAAATCGAAATGAGGGAGGCAAATGATCAAGTGCCGAAAGTATAAGCTCAGTTTTTGATCCGCGAGAGGGCCTTATCGTTCCGACTCTTTCTTCAAATTCCTGATAGGCTGCAAGCAATGTTGTGAGAAAACACTCCCACCATTTTCCAATATTGTGTTTTCCATGCTCCCAATTCTGCGATGAAAATTGAAGTGATTCATAATAAGATTCCTTTGATTCTTCAACAATCCTTTCCAAGCTGATATAACGCCCAATTTCAAAACCTGCTTTATGAAGCAATAATAAAGTGAGTAGTCTTGAAATACGCCCATTACCATCCGTGAAAGGATGGATGCATAAAAAATCTAATATAAAGGTAGCAATAAGAAGCAAAGGATTGATCTTTCCTTCTCTTAAAAGACGATCATAGTTTTTGCAAGTCTCTATCATAAAATAAGGTGTGTTCTGTGCCGTAACGGGAATAAAACGTGTCACCCATTGGCCTGTTGGTAATTTTTCTTCTATGGTATTATCTTTTTGTTTCCACTGTCCCCCTTTCATTCCTGTTCGTTTGAACATTTCAGAATGAAGGCGTTGAATGGTGGAAGGATTCAACTCTGTTTCATCAAATCGCGTATGAATCTGTGCCAATACATTGCGATATCCAATAATTTCAGCCTCTGTTCGGTCTTTTGGTTCACTTTTTTTGATCATCAGTTCACGTAGCCGCTCAGGCAACACTGAAATTCCTTCTATTCGATTAGAGGATTCTGTGCTTTGAATAATGGCCGCTTCCTTTAATGTCTCAAGGATCTGGGGTGTTTGATGCGTTAAGAGCTCTTGTTTACCCTTATACTCACCCAAAACGTGCACCAGCCTAGCAAGTTCCATAGAGAGAGGTTGAGAATCTAAATAGTCCTTATTTAAAGATTTCATTACTAAGTTTATTACCACATTTTAGGCCTGGTTACCACATTAATCATGATTGAACTACCTCATTTAGAGCGCATTTAATTCAAACTTATGGCCTTAGCATAAACTGGACTGAACGAGAGTTTTCCATCCACTGGCCGAGCACACCTTAAACAGCGCTTCTTTGGCATTCAATTATCAACGTGACTGAGACTCACTCTCAAGTTTTATTTTTCGAATCTGAGAAAACTCTGCACTGATCTGCGCTGCAGGTGTTTCTCCAACTATAATGGCATAATCACGCATGAGCTCTACAGGGGAAATAAATCCCAGAGCAAGATAATACCATGCCGCACTTATTGAAACAGTTGTCGTATCTTGGCTCATTATTTTTTCAAGCATCTCTTTACCATGGAGAGAGCCTTCATACTGACCATTCTCTACATTAAATTTTCCATTCACCAGGGTTAAGAAAGCAAGCCCCACTAGGGCTTTTATTCTTTTGTTACGACCGCGGCCAATGAGTTGGAGATGCGTTTTTTCTTCGAGCTCCTCAAAGGGTTTACGAGGATACCACCAATTTTCCATAGGATAATGCGATGCTAAAAAAGATAATGCTTGATATTTTCTTTCAAGTAATTCTTCTGCAGTTTCAATTGGATTTTCTTTGGCAACGCTAGAAGCCAATTTTATTCCTGCCTCTGCTACGGTATCCGAAGGATACACACCATAGTTTTGAAATAAAAGCTCTGGGGGAATATACCCATAGAAAACATATACCATCCCGGCTAAATCTCTTACTCTTGGATCTTGACTCTCTGACATCACCGAAATAAGGAATGCAGGAAGGTCATCATGCGGCCTAAAGGATAACGTTTCTTCATCAAATGCGAATTGAAGAACACCACAATAAACCGTCTGAGTAAAATGACCTACTAATGTGGCATCCCGAACGAGCCAACCCTCTTTAATTTCTTCATACTTCATCAATGCGATGTGAAAAGGATCTTGGGAATTCATCCGTGGATCTTCGGACCAAATGACATTTCGATCTTCCCACAGATCATCAGACGCAAAAAAACCAATATCTTCGTTAGATTTAGAACTCACAGCTCAGTAGTGCCACTGAGCACCGATTTCAGTCCCTAGGGCAAGTCCAAGAGCTGCTGCTACCCCAAACCGAACACCTCCCTTGATCCATTTAACCCTGCGGGCTTTCGCAAGTTCGCGCTGACGAGTTTGATAGGCTTTCACCACAGCCTCTGAGTCGGGGTCAAAAAACCCAAGACCGCCATCTCCACCTAAAACCGTTGCCGAATAGGAAAGAAACGCTGTAACAATCAGTACGCTTATTCCTATTTCCTCCTTTAAACTGGGCAGTTTTTACCACAGCGCCGTTATTTTGTATACAGTGTGTCCAAAAAGGGCACTTCCTATTACCGTTTTAGCTTCAGATTCTTTAACCAAAAGCTTCTTCCCATTTACATAGCAATCCGTGTGCCACTTTTTACTGATCCTAAAAAAAACACTAACCCTATCATCGAGGGTGTTTATTTCTACTTCTCTGGAGAAGCTCTCCAATTTATAAAGTAAGTTCGGAGTTTGCCTAAATTCATACCTCCACAGTGGCAGTGCTGGCCAGTCAATGCAACTGCCCCCAGAAAATGGTTTTGGGATTTTAGAGATCCCAAACCATTTTCTGAAGTGGTGGTGGGTGTTT
>JACQJD010000078.1 GCA_016198185.1 Deltaproteobacteria bacterium | reverse complement strand
CGAAGTGCGAGGAATCTCCGAGGGTGAGATCCTTCCCCTTCGCTTCGCTCAGGGTCAGGATGACGGCATTTTCGGACAGCCTGGGTAAAGAGAGCCCATGCATAAACACCCTCTCATCACTATCCTTTCCCATCTTTCTCACTAAATTAGAGAAAGAGCCCAGCCTTTTGGCATAGGGCTTGCTACATTAATGTGTAGGTGACTATACATATGCGGACCGAAGGGAAAAATGTGTCTATAGAAAAGACAAAGTGCCCAAAAATGGCAATGCACTTTTGGATTGAAATCTTTGTTCTGACGATGGCGATCGTGTGTCTTTCGAGTGGGGGGTGGGCGCAAGAAGATCCGGCGATCCAAAAACAGCTCGAACTGCGAGTGCTTGTCAGCGGGGAGGCGGAATCTATTGACCATGAACTCGTAAAATTTGGAATGTGTATAGAATCACTCTCTCATAAAAATATGGCTGTCGTGGAAGAAGCTAAAATTACTTTTATAAAATTGGCGTATCGTTCTGATGCGATGCAGCGCCTTGGAATGGCTGTGCTGCGAAACAGTACACTGTCTTCAAATAGCTTGGTGAGGCGGCGAGTATGTGAATTGATTCGAAAAATGGGTCGGGAAACAGCGAGCCTACTTCCAGATCTTAAAAGGCTTTTGTCCGATCCAAATCCAGAGGTTAAAAATGCAGCCATTTTGGCGATCGGAAGTTTTCAAGAGCGTGCTGATCTCTATGTTGAAGATTTGCGAGCTTTTCTTCCACAAAAAGAGTTTGCAGATAATGCCGTCTTTGCCCTTTCGGATATTGCAGTCTTAAGTCCTTTGCCGCAAGCTGTTGTAGGTGAAATAAGAGATCTTATGCGCCAGTGGCTTAATATCCGTCCTTATTATGCAGATCAGATCCTTGCAATTTTAGAAAGGAGTCCATCGCTGGTGGATGAAAGAATAATCGTCGATATGAAAATAACCATTGTTGAGGAGCCTTCCATTGCCTTATCGCTGAAATTAAAATGTATTGAAATTTTTGCGGAACATGTTCAAGCCGCGAGTGCAACCAGGAAATCTTTAAATGGAGCCAGGAGAAATTTATTTGAAGCTTTGGACAAGCATTTCCCACCAGAAGTTCGGCGAATGGCTGCAGCGCATATCAAAGAATTAATGCTACATTTTCAGGATGCACAATTGGAACAGTGGTTCATAGATAACCTGCCATGGCAAGGAGGTGAGACTGTTTATAAACATCTTTTCCAGGATATTTATGAAGCCATGGGTCAAAAATTACCAAGGGTGTTGGGCTTTTTAAAAGAAGAGATCCGTGCTCACAGGGATGATTTTTATTTCTATCAACTACTTTGCATCGCAGCTTGTTGGGACGATGAAGCACGAAACATGATCCAAGAACAAGGATTAGGTAATTCCATGGATCAAGTGCGTTCTGTTGTTGTTGCAGGCATAGGTTCTTTAGGTGAGAGAGCACGCCCTTTGATTCCTGATCTCGTGGGTCATTTAGATGATGATCCAATGGGTAATTTCCAGGAGAGAACCATAGATGCTTTAGGCACCCTTGGCGAAATTGCGAGCGATGCCGCTCCCAAAGTAAGAGAAAAAATTCGAGTGACGCAAGAGCAAGAACGACAAGATTGGCTTAAAGTACTGGGAGCGATGGGAGATCCTGTTTTAAGAGCCTCCGTTTCCGAACTCACCGTTGCTTTACAAGATTCTGATTTGGATACGAGAGGGGAGGCCATTCGGCTGTTGGGCAGAATTCCAGAAGTTGCCGAAGGTGCCATTCCAAATCTTTGTGAACTTTATGATCAAGTGGTCTCTCAGTTAGAAAAGAATTCTTTAATGGATACGCTAACGCAGATTGGGCGATTTTATCCGGCGGTGGTTCGCGAAATGGTGAATCATTTTCAAAGAAATCCAGAAGTTCGTTATGTATGGGTGCTTGGCCGGTTAGGGGCTGCTGCCCAGGCTGTTTTTTTTGATATGATCCTATGGTTGGAGGGCTCTTATTCTATAGAGCTTAAAGAATATATTGTGGATGCGATGGCAAAAATTGCAAGTGTTTCTTCAGATCGTCATGTTGGAGCTTATCTCACGCTCCTAGAAAGAGATGGGCCTTTGCGCATGAGATTGTTACAAGGACTTATTTTTATAAAGGAGCGGGCGGCAGTGGCCACCCCTCTGGTCCATCGATTGTTTACAGATGTTTCTCAAGAAATACGCACAAGAAGAGTTGCTGCAATTGCATTGGGAAACCTCGGGTCTTCTGCGCTCATTGCTGTCCCCGATCTTCTAAGAGGCTTAGACGAGGTGGATTGCATATACTGCGCCATTTCTCTAACTCAACTTATCCCATACGACAGAAGCATTATCTCAAAAATTCAAGCCATCATTCGGGATCCTAATATAGCACCAGAGGTGAGGGAGGGTGCTCTGATTGCGTTTCGAGACGCACGCCCGGGTCTTTTGCCTTTGGAAGTGAAGACAGATCTGGTTCGTGCATTACAAGATCCCATACCAGCCATACGTCAGATGGCAATGGTTGCTTTATTGAACATTGGAAAACTCACGAGAGCCGAGCTTCGAGAGATTCGAAAAATGCTGTACGATCCAAATGCGGGTATACGCAGTGCAGTCCAGTCAGCCCTGGATGAGTATCAAGGGCTCGAGCCTTCTTTAGCCGAAAGAACGCTTGGAAAACCAGATCCACGAGAATTAGGTCTCGATCTTTCACACTTAGGGGAAAGTCATTCCTATACCCATGTCAATAGTACCGTAGACGCATTGGGAAACAGTTTGTGGAATAACAATCCACCGTATGCGCTAGATCCTAAGATTTTTTTTGGACTGTGGAATTGGAATGATCTTTATGCGAAAATTGTAGGATTTTCTGTAGAGGATGGTTATGCCTTTTATATTCGGTTTATGCGACAAGTGCTGGATGAAGTTGAAGCTCAGCTTTTCGATGAGAAAGGCATTGAGGTTCATCCCGACAGGGCCGTTGTAAAATCTTTCGATGACTTTATGAAATCTAAGAGAGCCCCGATTGAAGCACAGGCGGCCCAGCATGTGGCGGAAAGAAATGCGTGGCAAAGATATTTAATGGAGCATCGTCTTCCATCCACAATCAGTCAGCAAAGTGTGCTTTCTTCATCGGTAGAAAGAGCACAGTATCAAAGATTGGTTTTTGAAGAGCTGGAGAGATTGAGCCACGTCAAAACGCCCTCTGTCACAGAAGATTTTGGCGCTTGGGTTTTGACTCAACATCGCCAAAGGGAAATTCAAAAAACGAGAATCAGAAATGAAATCGTTGCCACGACAGCAGCTATTTTAGAAAAACCCGTATCTCACTTTCAAGCGGTTCAATCGGAAGAAGACTGCTATCAACTCGTCAAACGTGTCTCGATTGAAAAAGACCCATCCGCACCGCCTACCATTCGAGCCTTTGCAACGTTAGAAGTTTTAAGAAATTTATTGATGTTTTGGGTAGAATTACAAGATGGCGCTTGGGGTGAACTGTTGAGGGTACACCGAGTAGAGGTTGCCCGTGAAATGGTTCAACAAAAAGTTGAATTGGCTTACAAAGGCAGTCTATCAGCCTTCTATGACAGAGGTTCAGATGTTATTCCATTTCATAAGATCTTAGGCGAAGGGGCGAATTCCACAGCCCAAAAAATCAAATGGTATGGGTATGGGGGGCCAAATGGATTCCATCATTGGGAAAGAAGGTTTCAAGAAGCGCAAGCTTTTAAAAAACCCAGTTTCACGCAAGCCTTCTCTGGAGCTGGTTTACTTCAACGTGGTGTGGGAAAAACAATGGGTGCCTTCAGAGATGCCAAGGGTCGGTTTGCTCCAAGACCCAAAGAAGAAGTTTTGTCTATGGTGTCTGTGAGCTCTCTGAACAATTCATCGAAAGATGACACCAAAGAGAGAGAAAAAAGGATTCATTTTCAAATTGAAACCACCGAAATGCTTCAGGTGCTCCCGCATCGTCTCATTGTAAGATCGCAAGATGAAATGAGCGGTGCAAGGGTCTGGGATCCTGCTTTGCACAGCGACGATAAAGAAGCACTTCGTCTGCGATCGCATCTGCCGATGGATGCAAGTGCTGGAAAAGTAGGGCTCCCAACCCCTGATGTTGGATTTGAATTAAGATCCATTCAAATCTTGAATGATCAAAAAAGGGCACTCGTTCTGGGGGAAGACTACCAAATTTTAGAATTAGAAGGAGGCCCAGGATATGTTGTAAACTGTTTAACCCCACAACATCGGATTCATATTGAAATGATGTTCCACCCAAGCTCTCGGTTTGATGAACACATCGAAGAAATTGAAATTGTACCTGAGCGATTAGAAGAGCGTGCGAATGCTTTACGAGCCTCTGGATTTTCTGTTTTAGCCGATTCCCTTGAGAAAAAAACCAAAGTCGCTATTCGAAGAGGAAGACAAATTTTAATCAGTCAGGTGGCTGGAGATTTTTCGAGAAGAAATAAGTATAGCTATGATTCTGTTTCAGATGAAATTCCACCAGCGTACCGCGGAACCCCTTATGAAGATTTTTCACGTACCTTAGATGCAGCTGGGGTGATGCAGACGCAATGTGCGGGAAGCAATTTACTTTTAAATAGCGTGGCAGCAGAGCTCTATAGAGACCGTCCAGAAGTTTCTGTGAGACATGTTCATGGCTATGGCGTTTCTGTTACGGGCCCCCTAACGGCAGCCCAGCTCCATGCATTTAATGAAGTTTGGGTGGCAGGGGTACGTAAAGCGGTTATCGATGGTGCTCCTTATGGGGAGATGGTTCAGCGGGGCTTGGTCGTGGTCACCCAGGCCGTGGGATTAGATCTGGTCCAAAGATTACGTGTTTTGGAAGAAAGAGAAAGAGAGATGAAAGATAGCCAAGAGGTAGCGGTCACTCGTGGCAAAGACGAGCTTTCGAAAGGCTCTGCTTTTGATGCCGCATTAGATCAAGCACTCCTGGGTTCGGTCAGTGCCTTCCGAGAGGAATTGGCAAAAGCTCGAACAGACATGTTGGATGTTTTTAAAGAAGGCAGGCTCGCCATGAATCGAGATCGAGGTGTGGAGGGCGGAGCCCATGTTGAGCCGAAGGAATACATGGCGCGAATTGCGCAAGTAGCGGGTGCCCTCGAAGCTTGGATAGATGGGCGACAAACGTTGGAAGCACTGCTGTTAGATTTTAGAGTACGGATCTTTCAAAACTCGGGGATTGAAGTTCAATTTCAAACCATTCCAGAGTTCTTTGCTTTTTTAGATTTTTACGTACGAGAAGAAACGCAGCGGATCGAGCGCTATTTGGAATTTTCGAGACGAAACCCGAAGCTTGCGGTGTTGCGGCATTATCTCGAACAGCCTTACCAAGAAGCGATGTTTGAAGTGTTGCGAACATTGGCGAGTGCAAAAGATCGACTTCGTGTAGAAGACTTACATGCCTATTGGACCGAAAGAAGTGATGCTCCAACGCTTGGCGATGTTTTTGAAGGTGCAACAGATGAAGTTCGTCGTTCATTAGAGCCAGCGGCGCCTTCTCGGGATTTAATTCATGAGGTCAGGCAAGATGCACGAATAGAAGAAGACCTCACCGGCCAAGTTCCTGCGAAGCAAACAGGAAAAGAAAAAGGTCGTAAGTCTGGCAGATCTTCAAGAAAAAAATAAAAAACTGTTTTAAAAGTGAAACGTGACGTGGCCACTCCCAACATCTCTGAGGCTCGAACTTCAATGCCGCATCAGAGATGTTGGGAGTGGCCTGACTTCGAGTCACAATTTAGGGCATGGGCAGTGACCAAAATGGGCACTTCGTTTTAATCTGAAACAGGCCTCCTTTTTTAAAAATAAAAATTATAAATAAAATCAATAAGTTATGCTTTTAAAGTGCAAGTAAAACTTTGGCATGAGTCTTGCTTTGGATAAGAGTAGGAGCGTAAGACACCATGAAGAAAGATAAAAACCAAGGCGTTGTTTTCGTACTACCAAAGTCGAAAGAGTTTTTCGGACGTATTCAGGATGACTTTGAAAAAGCGTCTGCACCCATCATGCAACCTGCCACATCCGAAGTGCGAGCCAGAACGCATGTGGTGCCTCAAGGGGTGAGGCAAGCCGAAACAAAACGTGAAATTGAATCTCTCAAAGCTTTAAAAGAGAATCTTCACAAACTGGCCGAACTCCATCAGCGTTTAAAGACCATGCTCGACGAACTCGACGATTGGGTCAAAGAAGACAAATAAGCCGGATTGTGGTATACAATGCCGATGAAATTTTTTTTAGTTCTCTTTTCTGTTCTATGCATGACCCCTCTTTCGTTTGCAGCCACAGAATCAGAAAGTGAAGTGACCACAGAAGTGTTGCGGCAGAGTTTTCACCGCTTTGAAAGTGTCTATCAATATTCCAGAGTCCGCGGCCTTCGTACCCATCAAATCCAAACCCTTCAGTCCTTGTTGCTTTCGGGGGATGTTGTTCTAACGCCCCAAGTGAGCGTCAGTGGAACACTTCCCATCATGACGCTTTCTCATGAGCTGGCACTGGTGAATCCCTGGCTAGGGGTAAAGGCTTATCTCTTTGAAGGCTTGGTGAAAGATTTTCCAACGTTTGTGACGGCCTCTGCCATGGTTCGCCCGCCCTTATCTTCTGAATACGAATTTGTTTTTGATCGAACCGATGTGGAATTTGGTCTTTCCACACTGCGAGAAATTCATCATTTAAGTTTAACGACTGATTTTAGATACAACATCAAAATTGATTCGCCGGACGCCGATCAGTCTTATGGGAATGAATGGAGTGCTAAGATGGGCGGAGAACTCAACACAGGCTATCATTTTTCACCGGGCGTTTCTCTCAACTATCGTTATGCAGGTCCTTTTCAGAAAAATTCCCAACGTTTTTCAGGGCGATCGGTGATGATTGTTCAGCCTACGTTTGCTTACAATTATGAAGCCGACATGACGTTTAAAGGCGTATTTGCTTTGCCCCTCAACCATCATCAACTGCAAGAATCCTTGCAAGTCTTTGGCGATTACACCATTGCAGGCATCGGTGGAAACACATTTTATGTTTTATTCGAAAAGAAATTTTAGTTTGATTTTCGTTCAATCATCAAAAACAAATTAAATTGATTTTGTAACAATTGCCCCGTGGGATTGGGGATGGCAAGATCAATCATGATTTGCAGTTGGGGATCGTTTAAGAAAATGACCTTGGCCGGTGCCAACGCATTCGGATTTCCAATATAAGGAAGTTTGATTTCGCCTACCGCTTGGCCCACTGGAGCAGACTGTGCCAAGTCAACCAGGTTGCCATGCCCATCATCAATGGAGAGTTTAAAACGGTTGATGTTTTTAAATGGAACCGGTGAGCTGATAATTTGCGAAGCTTGGCCAATAATTTGTAATCCTTGGGTTGCATTATTTTCAGAATAAAAAGAAGTAGGAATATGAACGGTTTCTAAAGAGGAGCTCCCTTGTCTTTCGGCAACACCACATCCCAGACCCCAAGATAAAATAAAAACCGCTGCTGCTATTTTCAATCCCGACTTTAAATATGTAACCATGACAAGCCTCCTCAAATTTACACTGACCGATACCTATTTCGATCCTTCTAACCTATAAAAGAAGCAACGTTCATGCCAAGTTAAAGAAACACATTGTAAAATTAATTTAAACTATTGAAATTATTTAGTATTTTTAGTTTAATTATAAGATAATTCAGGGCTCAATTTTAGGTTGTTTTGAAGTCAATCTAATCCACAGGTGATTATAGTTTAGACATTCTGATGGCCACCGCCTCAAACAGTGGGGAAAGATCGTCTTAAGTTGAGCCTGGCAAATGAAGATATATTTTTAAGACAATCTCGGAGGTCTGGCCCGCTGGGTGGAACTG
>JACQJD010000008.1 GCA_016198185.1 Deltaproteobacteria bacterium | reverse complement strand
CTCAAGTACGCCTCAGTCGCCCCTCCTCGGGCGCCTAGTATCTGGGCCTTTTTGAACAGCCCGGTATTGGAAGCCACAAATCCCGAAAGTGATAACGGTTTGCAAATTTGCATGATATCTAAAATTTCAGAATCACTTAAGTCTGGAGATAATTTTAACAATAACGGTCGCCGAGCGTGGGTTAAAATTTTCTCGAGTAATTCCTTAAGATATTTCGGCTTTTGTAATTCTCGAAGTTGGGGTGTGTTGGGCGAGCTTATATTCACCACAAAAAAATCAACACAGTCATTCGCCACTTGTATGCACGCCACATAATCTTTCCACGCATCGATCAAAGGGGTGTCTTTATTTTTTCCAATGCTTAACCCGATAGACAGTTCCAGCTTTGCCTTCTGAATCCTTTGAACAACACGCTCAATCCCTTCATTGTTAAACCCCATGGCATTGACCAAAGCATGCTGCGCTGAAAATCGAAACAATCGAGGTTTTGGATTTCCCGATTGGGGACGAGGGGTAACGGTGCCGATTTCAACAAAGCCAAACCCCAGCGCTTCCCAAGCTTTCAGCGCAACCCCATTTTTATCAAATCCCGCTGCCAACCCCACACGATTTTTAAATCTAACTCCAAAATAGTCGACCGGTGAATTCCAAGCATCCGAACCATATAAAAACTTTAAAAAACAGGGCACGCCTGGAAATGACAAGATTTTTAAAAGAAATTCATGGATGGTTTCAGGATCAAATTTGAATAAAAAAAATTTAAGAACTTTATAGAGCATTGAGCTTTTGTTTTAAATGCAGGATGAGTTCACCGACCAACTCATCCTTGGTAAATACTTCCCGAACCCTAAATGTACGATCCACAAGATAAGCGTGATGCTGATGGTGATTGATTTCCATTAAATCATTCACCACCACAAGACCTACATTCATTTTTTCGATGGCAAGCTCTGCCGTTTTTAAAAGTTCATCGCGAGACTGATTCACTCCCAATTTAAATCCTATCTTATAAAGTTTTTGGGTCATGTTCTCACACCTGGATTTTAGCACATGATCAATTTCACGAATCAATTTGGGTGTTTTTTGAAATGCGATATGTAACTCATCATTCGAAGATAATTTTGATGCCACAGGATGGGCTGGTATATGGTCCAACACCGCTGCAGAAAAAATAGCCGCATCATACGGTTGTGTTTGTATTTCAGACGTTAACACTTCCATCATCTCTTGCGGCGTTGTCACCGATTCCACCCGATAATACGGTTGTGGAACAGCTGTCCCTGGACCATAAATCAAAACCGGCGTCCCGCCTGCTTCATAAATACGTTTGGCCAACAAAACCCCCAACTCCCCAGTTGAATGATTTGACAGAAATCGAACAGCATCCACAGGTCCATGCGTGGGACCCGCCGTGATTAAAATTCTTTTTTTAGCAAATGCTGTCGTTTGATGGAGCACGTGACAAACTTCAGAAACAATCTCTTCCACATTTGGTAATTTTTCTTTTCATTCTTCCCGTTTTCCGGAAATAAAAAAAACATTTTTGTATTTTTTAAGTTCCGTGACCTTTTCAAGATAGATGGGGTTTTGCGCCATGCTCTCATGCATCGTCGGTACAAATAAAATGGGGAGCTTTAATCCATGCGCGCTGGCCAAAAGCGTGGTGACACTGTTGTCCGCAAATCCAAATGAAAATTTGTGAATGGTATTTAAAGTCGCCGGCGCAACCAAAATAAAATCGGCCTGAGCCACATGCTCCGCAGAAAAACCAGACTCTTGAATCACCTTCGAATCTGCAGCCCAAGCTAAAGACAATGGGGTGATAAAACGTTCTGCCCCAGGGGTCATGTACACTTGGGGGGTGGCGCCATACCGACGAAGTTCTCTTAACAATTTCACCGATTCACAAGCGGCAATGCTCCCCGTCACACACACAGCCACGCGTTTACCTTTTAACCCTTCAGATTTAATTTGAATGAAACTGTCTTTCATGCCTTGTATCGCAGTGCTGCTTGAGCCGCTGCCAACCGTGCCAGCGGGACTCGATAGGGGGAACAGCTTACGTAATCTAATTGAGACTGAGCAAAAAAGTCAACGGAGGCAGCATCCCCCCCATGCTCACCACAAATGCCAATCTTTAACTGGGGTTTTGTCTTTCGTCCCAACCGTACAGCGGTTTGCACCAACTTTCCAACGCCCTCTTTATCTAACGTCACAAAAGGATCTGCAGGATAAATACCCGCCTCTACATATTTCGGCAAAAAGAAATTTGCATCATCTCGTGAAATTCCCAAGGTGGTTTGGGTGAGATCATTGGTGCCGAACGAAAAGAAATCTGCTTCTTGTGCAATGTCATCGGCCGTCAATGCGGCTCTTGGAAGCTCAATCATGGTTCCAATCTTATAAGAAAGCGTTTCTTTTTCTTCGATTAAAATTTGAGAACACACGCGCTCACACTGTGCCCGAAGCATCTTAAGTTCTTTGGCATCTCCAATAATCGGAATCATGATTTCGGGAAACACCTGAACCCCTTCCCGCTTCACCCTCAACGCTGCCTCAACAATGGCTCTCACCTGCATCTCATAAATTTCAGGATACGCAATCCCCAAACGACAACCGCGAAATCCCAGCATGGGATTAAATTCATCGAGACTTCTCGCTTTTCTTTTTAAACGTGTGAGCGAAATATCAATTTTTTTAGAGAGCTCCACCAGATCTTTTTGCGTATGGGGTAAAAATTCATGCAGCGGTGGATCCAAAAGACGAATGGTTACAGCAAATCCATCCATCGCTTTAAAGATCTCAATAAAATCTTGGCGTTGCATGGGTAATAACTTTTCCAAGGCATGACGTCTGGCTTTTTCATGATCGGATAAAATCATCTCTCGCATCGCATCAATACGCTGCAAATCAAAAAACATGTGCTCGGTACGACAAAGTCCAATGCCTTCGGCACCATATTTTCGAGCAATCCGTGCATCTTCTGGCGTATCGGCATTGGCCCGAACCCCCATGGTTTTCACTTCATCGATCCATTTCATAAAATGCTCAAAGCGATCATCCAGCTTGGCTTCTACCGTTGGCACACTCCCCAAATAAATTTCACCCGTCGATCCATTCAGCGTAATCATCTCACCGGCTTTGAGTTTATGATCGCGAATCATAGCGGTTTCATGTTTATAATCGATATGCAATTCAGAGCATCCCACCACACAACACTTGCCCATCCCTCTGGCCACCACCGCCGCATGGCTTGTTTGCCCACCACAGGCCGTTAAAATGCCCTGAGATACATGCATCCCATGAATATCTTCTGGAGAAGTTTCCATTCGAACCAAAATCACTTTTTCACCTAATTTTGCTTTTTCTTCTGCAATATCTGGTGAAAAATAAATGCGTCCGGAAGCCGCCCCTGGAGAAGCGGCCAACCCCTTTCCAATGACTTCTTTTTTTGCTTGCGGATCAATCATGGGATGTAGCAATTGATCCAAGTGAGACACCTCAACCCTCATCAACGCTTCTTGTTTTGAAATTTTTTGCTCGGCCACCATATCCATGGCAATTTGGATAGCAGCTTGAGCAGAACGCTTTCCCCGACGCGTTTGCAACATCCAAAGTTTTCGATTCTGAATTGTAAACTCAATATCTTGCATGTCTCGATTGTGCATTTCTAAGATATGCGCCGTTGACAGCAATTCTTGATAAACGGTCGGAAACTTTTTTTGTAAACTTTGTTCGTTTCCGTGAATGGGCAAAGGGGTTCTGATCCCTGCAACCACATCTTCTCCTTGTGCATTGAGTAAATATTCTCCAAAAAGTTGATTTTCACCCGTTGAGGGATGACGCGTGAACGCCACACCCGTTCCACAATCCTGCCCCAAATTCCCAAACACCATGGCTTGAATCGTAACAGCCGTTCCGGCTTTATCATCGAGGTGATTGATTTTTCGATACGCAATCGCACGTGCAGACATCCAAGACTCAAATACCGCACAAATGGCTTGCCACAATTGTTCTCTCGGATCTTGTGGAAATGGCATTTTTTTTACTTTTTGAATCAATGTTTTATAAGCAACCACCAGTTCTCGTAATCGTTCTTCACGCAACTCTCCATCTGAAAGCACGGCCTCTTCTTTTTTGAATTCACTTAAAATTTCTTCGAATGCACGCGCTGGAATCCCCATCACCACATCCCCAAACATTTGAATAAACCGACGGTAACTGTCATATGCAAATCGAGCGTTGTTCGATCGCTGAGAGAGCCCCTCCACGGTCTCATCATTGAGGCCTAAATTTAAAATGGTATCCATCATCCCGGGCATAGACCGCGCCGCCCCAGACCGAACAGAAACCAGGAGCGGCTTTCGAACATCTCCCAATTTTGCATCGAAGACTTGCTCAAGGCGAGCAAGATTTTCACAAACCGCTTCGGTCAGTGCCTTCGGAAATGTTTGTTCATGTTGATAATAATAACGACACACATCGGTTGTAATGGTAAATCCGGGCGGAACCGGTAGCCCCAGTTGCGTCATCTGAATGAGACCGGCACCTTTTCCACCGACACGTTCCACGCTGACCAATGTGTTTTTCGACATGCCGGGGCCGAAATAATACACTTGTGAGTCTTCCACAACACACCTCCCATTTTTTTTCAACGACCCTGGGCTTTACGATAAACCCAGTTTTGTATTTAGCACACTCACCAATTGAGCAACCCCAATACGCTCTTGTTTCATCGTATCTCGATCGCGCACGGTAACACTCTGATCTGTCAACGAATCAAAATCAACCGTCACACACAGCGGGGTTCCAATCTCATCTTGCCGCCTATATCTGCGACCAATGCTTCCGCCTTCGTCATACTTTGTCAAATAATGAAAGCCTACAGAATCCTGAAGTTTATGAGCCAATTCACACAACTCTGGTTTTTTGATCAGCGGAAAAAAGGCCACCTTCACCGGAGCCAAACACGGTGAAAATTTTAAAACAGAACGCTCTTCTTCTTCACAATAAGCATCACTCAAACAGGCCAGAAGGGTTCGATCGCACCCCACAGCCGTTTCAATAATATAAGGGATGTATTTTTGTTTGGTCTCATCATCAAAATAGTGCAAGGATTTTCCAGAGTATTTTTCATGGCGGGTTAAATCAAAATCCGTTCGATTGTGAATGCCTTCCATTTCATTCCAACCAAAAGGAAATTCATATTGAATATCAACCGCTTGTTTTGCATAATGAGCAAGTTCTTGTTTCCCATGTTCATGGAATCTCAGTTTTTTGGGATTTAATCCTATCCCAAGATGCCACTTCAAACGCTGCTCTTTCCAATGTTCAAACCACTTTTCATCTTCTTCGGGTTTTACAAAATATTGCATTTCCATTTGTTCAAACTCACGCGTACGAAAAATGAAATTACCGGGTGTAATTTCATTTCGGAACGCTTTTCCAATTTGAGCAATCCCAAAGGGTAATTTTTGTCTCAACGTACTTTGCACATTTAAAAAATTGACATAACTTCCCTGGGCCGTTTCAGGACGCAAATAAACGACACTGGTTTCATCTTCGACTGGCCCCATAAAGGTTTTAAACATTAAATTAAATTGTCGCAATTCTGTAAGCTCCCCCCCACAATCGGGACAGTGCTTCTTGGATAATTGATCCGCACGAAATCGATGTTTGCATTTTTTGCAATCCACCAAAGGATCTGAAAAACCAGCCACATGCCCAGACGCTTCCCACACTTTGGGGTGCATTAAGATAGAAGCATCCAACCCCGAGATCCCTTCTCGATGGGCCATCGCCGACCACCACTGACGTTTAATATTGTTTTTAAGTTCAACGCCCAAAGGACCATAATCCCAACAACTGTTAATACCGCCATAAATTTCACTGCTTTGAAAAATAAAGCCCCGACGTTTACAGAGAGAAACTAATTTTTCCATGTCTAGCATAAAACAACACTCCAGAATAAGCGGCCGAGAACATCTCTTTGGCTTGAAAATGTTCTCGGCCGCTTATTCTCGCTTTTCTTTAAACCTGGATTTAAAAAATCATTTTTTTTAGCACGCATGCTCTGAAATATCAGCCGTTCCTTGTATGGCATACTGTAACTGATAGAATTTGGCATATTCGCCTTTTTGTTTCAACAATTCCTCATGTGTGCCGTGTTCAATGAGACCACCATTTTGTAACACCACAATCCGTGTTGCATTTCGAATCGTCGAGAGCCGATGTGCAATCACAAAGCTGGTTCTACCTTGCATCAACCGATCAATCGCCTTTTGAACCCATTGTTCAGATTCTGTATCTAGCGCTGAAGTGGCCTCATCTAAAATTAAAATGGGAGCGTCTTTTAATAAAGCCCTGGCGATCGATATTCTTTGACGCTGGCCACCTGAAAGTTTCACACCGCGTTCGCCGATGACGGTATCATACCCATTTGATAGTTGTGAAATAAATTCATGTGCACACGCTGCTTTGGCTGCTTCAATCATTGCAGATCTATCTTTGGTTTGATCTCCATAAGAAATATTGGTGGCAATGGTTTCATTAAATAAAAAGACATCTTGAGAAACAATTGAAATTTGATTGCGCAACGAAAGTTCATTGACAGCTTGGATGGATACGCCGTCAATCAAAATATCGCCTTCGGTCACTTCATAAAAACGCGCCATTAAATTCACGAGGGTTGTTTTACCCGCGCCACTAGATCCGACCAAGGCAATCACTTCTCCTTTATTGACTTTTAGATTTATGTGACGCAACACCCAAGGCAAGTCTGCATGATAGCGAAACGAAATATTTTGAAAGGCAATGTCTTTTTGAAAGGGCTTCAGTCCCAAGACCTCGGAAGCCGCTCTCATCGAAGGCTCCAGGTCTAAAAATGAAAAAACACGCTCTGCGCCTCCCAATGCTTTTTGAAAGCCCACATTTAAAGCATTAATTTTTTTAATCGGTTCAATTAAAAGTCCCAAGGCCACCCCAACGCTCACAATGTCACCCCCACTTAAGCCCTGAACCCCTAATTGGGGCGCTCCATAATAGGTTAAGGCCGCAAGCCCAAAGCCCCCCAACATGGAAAAAATTGGGCCTGGAAGTTGTTCCACTTTTGCCCACTTATATTGAACGGTCAGCAATTTTTTATTTTCAGTATCAAAGTTTTTCTGTAAATAAGAGGCCAAATTGAACGCTTTAATAATTCGGATACCAGACAAGGTTTCATGAATGAGGGCATTCACCGTGACCCACTGTTCTTGGCGACCAATGGTAATTTTTTTAAGTTTTCGACCCACAGCACCCACCAAATAAATTAAAGGGGGGATAACGACAAGGCACATCAGCGTTAATTTCCAGTTTCTATAAAAAGAAACCCCTAACAAGCCTAAGATCGTAAATGGATCTTTAAATAAAAAAGTCATGCGATTAAAAGCTTCCATCAGAAGCACGACATCGCTTTGGATTACCGTCATCATTTTCCCAGTAGAAGATTGGGAATAATAATCTAAGGATAAGGCTAAGTACTTTTCATAAATCTCTCTTCGAATCTTTTGGATGACACATTCCGTGAGGTAGGCTGTCCAAACACTTTCACCATAACGCGCCAATGCGCACACGATGGTAAACACAATAACCCCCCCCGACATCCAGCGAATCATGTGAGGATCTTGGTGCATCAAAATGTTTTCCAAAAAGGGTTTCACCGCCAGCGCCGCCCCGGGTTGAAGTGCAGAGGCTAAAATCCCTAAGATCAACACACAGCCATATTGCCATCGATAGGGTTTGATATAAGAAAACAATCTCAAAAAGTGTTTCATGTGTAATTTCAATGAATTACCTGAAGTCCTCCCCATTCGCAAGGGAAGACCACTTTTTCAATTTACCGACTTACAGCCTTTGATCTTGCTACAGTTTAGTGGACACGGAGAAAGGAGAGACAAATCACATTGTACGATTGTCTCCCCTTTATTGGACCCAATAATTACGAGTGCGATTATTTTGAGAGATACGGATATTTCGTCATACGAACACGCTCATGTTCTTCATGGTCTCCACCCAGAACGAGGATGTCAGCTTCAGTTTTTAATACCATGTTAAATTCGGAATCAAGTCTTGTCCCTTCAGCGTCACTGTTGGGAGAAGCCAAACGAATCCAACGAATGTATTTTTTGCCACTTCTTTCATTAATTGAAAGACCGACTGTTTTCATTCCGCCAACATCGCCAGAAACTGAATAATAAGGTTCTTTTCCATCAACCTTTAAATCCGTTTTTAAAACGACGATATCGTACTGAAGACTCTTTCCGTCCCTATTAGATGCTGTCAGTCGCCAAGACCCAGACAAATCACCACTCAAATCTACATCCGCAAACGCCGAACTTCCAACCATCAGCAAACCAAGCATAAGAGAAAAAACAAATTTATTCATAATACCTCCTAGTTAAGTTGTTATTAGCCCCTCTGCGTACTTAGTTATGGATGGGATGTCAATGAGATCCCTCACGCTTCGCGCTCGGGATGACGCGTAAAACACCCTGAATCAGTCCATTTAAAAAGAGTTCCTTCGGGGCTACGCCCCTCAGGATTGACATCGGCAGAAATGCCAATGTAATAAATTCCTCTAAGTCTGCGAGATAAGCTCTTCAATCATCTGAGAAAAATCTGGGTATTGTTCCAAAAGCCCTTTTTTATCACTTTCGCTAACATCCATCGTGAAATCTTCAAAATCAAATCCAGGCGCCACGGTACACCCCATCAATACATAAGAGGCTTTGTTATTGAGTTTTGCTCCAAACCATGTCCCCTTCGGGATCAAAAGCTGTGGGCGCTCTCCATTTTCAATGTCCTTGCCCACAATCTCAATACTTCCCGTTCCGTTAGGTCTCAGCAACAAAACTTGAAGGGGATCCCCATCATAGAAATGAAACATTTCATCAGATTTTAGTTGATGAAGACGACTGATGGGATGATCTTTCGTCAATAAAAAATAGATCGCCGTTGATGCAGGTCTTGCCCCGGAATGGCTTTCAGAAAGGGCCGCTTTTGAAAGAATCAGATCCGAACGATACGTTTCCGAAAACCACCCACCTTCAGGATGTGGCTCTAATTTAAGTTCCTGAATGATCTTTTTATGTTTTTTTTTCATTGCCCGAACGTTTAGCAATTTGACACATCGCAAGCAACACATTATCTTCACGTCTTATGAAAGCTGTGTTTTTGGATCGAGATGGAACGATCAATGTGGAACGAGAAAATTATGTTCTTCGCATTGAAGAACTTGAAATCATGGAACCTGCCTTTGGAGCCATTCGGCTCTTCAATCAGCATCAACTTAAATCCATTGTGATCACGAACCAGTCCTGCATTGGACGCGGACTGCTTTCGGAGGAGGCGTTAGGCACCATTCACGCCCATTTTTTAAAACTGCTGGCCCATCAAAATGCCCATATTGATTCCATTTATTACTGCCCCCACCATCCTTTGGATCTCTGCGCCTGTCGTAAACCCAACATTGGCATGTTGGAACGTGCCGCCAAAGAACAAGGCGTTCATCTGGCTGGATCCTATATGATTGGCGATCGTGATTTTGACATTTTGGCTGGAAAAAACGCTGGCTGTACGACGATACTCGTTCTCACGGGCGCTGGTAAGCTCTCCTTAGAACGACTTCAAGCCTTATCGATCCAACCCGACTGGATTTTCGAAAATATTTTGGAAGCTGCACACTGGATTACCAAGCAACCACTTGCTCCATAAAATCATAGGAATTTAAACGCTTTCCCAAATGGTAAAATAAAAAATGAGGCAAAAAAGCATGCAGCTCTTTTCCCAGCATTTCATCAGGTTTCAAAATTTTTGAATTTGAAATCATTTGCTCCAAATACAAAATAACTTTTTTGGAAATCATCTTTCCAACTTTTTCATCTCGCTCACAACACCGCGAGCACAAAAGCCCACCCGCCTCAAACGAAAAAAAGATACTACTTTCCATGGAAAGATGGGGCGTTTGGCACTTCGTACACCGATCTAAAATGGGACGATAGCCAATCTGCGGTAATAATTTTGCTTCAAAAAGTCTACACAAAAGACGTTCATGCTGACTTTTTTCCAAAGCATCTAAATAAGAACACAACAAATGAAATAAGGAGGCATACTCTTTTTCTTCAGACATCACATGAGAAACCATTTCAACAAAATAAGAAGCACAGCTCATCTTGGTTAAATCGTTTTTGAGAGGTAGGTAGGCATTGAGAATATCGACCTCTTCCAATCGTATCCATGCAGCCTGAGATTTCAAAGTATAGGAAACTTGAATATGGGTTAAGGGTTGTAATCCCCCTGAAAACCGTTTTTGACTACGCTTGGCGTGCGGCGCGATGGCTTGGATTTTTCCTTCATCGGGAGTGATGAGGACCACACGCTGATCAAATTCATTTAGATCACGAGACTCGAGAATAATCCCTTGCGTTTTATGATGCCGCATACATGAGATGCGCCACATACAAGTACACAGCCACTCCAAAAATATCAACGACCGTAATGACAAAAGGCCCCGTCGAAAACGCAGGATCAATCCGTGTACGTTCAAATACAAAGGGTAACAGCGTTCCCATCACAGAACCTAAAACAATAGACGCCCCTAAGGCCCCCCCCACCATGAGTCCCACGTGATTGAAAGAAACACCCAATTGGAGATTTGCAAAAACCCCCACCATGACCCCATAAATAAGACCAAAAATAAGACCTACTTTTAATTCCTTCCAGACGATCCATCCCATTTTCTGCATCCCTAATTTTCCCGAAGCCAGACCGCTCACCACGATGGTCGAAGCTTGCGTAGCCACATTCCCCGTCATCCCCATAATTAATGGAATAAAAAAAACCAGCGCTACCGATTCTGAAATCACCGTCTTAAAAAGAACCATCAGTTTAAAAACAATGAGCCCTCCGATCAGACTGATAAACAACCAGGGCAACCTGGAACGAGCAGATTTAAAACTGGACTTCTCCGAAATTTCTACATCGCCCACCCCCCCCATTTTTAAGAGGTCTTCCTGCGCTTCATCCCGAATCACATCCACAATGTCATCGACGGTAATAATGCCGATCAGCTTGTTGCTTTCATCCACAACCGGTAGCGCCAACAAATTATAACTTTGTACCATCTTGGCCACTTCTTCTTGATCGGTATCCGCCTTCACCCGAATCACATCCGAAATCATAATATCTTCAATCTTGGTCTCTGGCTTCACTTGAAGTAATTTTCTTAAAGATAAAACGCCGACCAATTGTCCCACTTGATTAATCACGTACACATAAAAAATATTATCCAAATCCCCTTCGGACTGAAATTTATGAATGGTTTGGGCAACGGTCGTTTGACGATCCAACGCACAAAATTCTGTCGACATAATCCCACCTGCAGAATCTTGGGGATATTTGAGGAGCTCTTCCACCACTTGCGAACCTTTGGGCTCCATGAGCTTTAACAATTCCTTGGAAACATCGTCTGGAAGACTCCCAATAATATCGGTCACATCTTTCGAAGACATGTGCTGAAAAATTTTTACAATATCGTCATAAGGCATTTCTTCCAATAAATTGAGGGCTTGCTGTTTTTCCAATTCCCCTAAAATTTGGGCCTTTTTTTCAACCGCCGCCAAATGAAAAATAGCTCGTTGGTCGCGCACATTGTCCATCATTCGAAGCACTTGAGCCAAATCTGCAAAATGAGATTTTTCAATAATATTACTTAAATTTTTTTGAGCCCCTCGATGGAGCAGCCGCGCCATGGTATCGTGGAAAACCTGAATATTTCTTTGGTTCATGTCGAAAGTACCTCTCGTTCCATTTCTTTCAATGACACATCCTCTTTGTGAAGTAAATATACAATACATCCTACCAGCGCCCAACTGATGTAAGCAATCTGGACCAAGCTAATCATGTCTGCACCGGCGGTCAGTGGTTTGTGGTAGGCCCATTCAAATAATTTTAAAAAAACCCCCTGCCCAATACCTAATCCAGCAGGAGCCAAAGGCAACGCCATGGCAAACATCCCAATAGGAATAATGAACAAATATTGCGTGAAGGGTAAAAGCTCAATCTCAAGTGCTTTCATCGCCGAATAATAAACCAAAAGATTAATAAAAAAATTGATTAACGTTAACAGGCTGGCTTTCCATAAACTTTTAAAATCATTCCGGTAAGACCAAAAGGCCTCCGTCAAATTTCTAAAAAAGGCTGGAAAATACAGAGGTAACTTCATGTCTTTCTTCAAAATAAAAACAATTCCAAACACAATCAAAAAAATAAACCCCATCCACGTGATCATCGCCAATATCGTCAGTTCTGGAATCGATTGAACAAAAGCACCATTAAATCCAACCGCAAGACACGTCACCAGAAGAAGCACGATGAGCCCAATAAACCGATCCATAAAGACAGAAAGCCCAGCCACCATTTTATTCGAATGCCCACGGATCACATAATATGCCTTCACCACATCTCCACTGACGGTCCCTGGGATCACCACATTAAAAAAATGCCCAATAAACACAAACTTCATCGTTTTGAGAAGTGACAGTCGAACGCCCTGGGAGTAAAGCAAAAGATGCCAGCGAATGCCAATCATCCACATGGCCAAAAACTCCAATCCAATGGCCAACAACATCCATGGGGAAGCCACCAAAGCATGTGCAATCTTGACCACATCCATTTTACCCGTAAGTCCTAAATACAACAGTAACCCTACGGCCACACTTGCCTTCAAGATTTGCGAAATGATTGATTTTATTTTGCTTTTGGAAGGCATTGATAATATTTTGACCACCTTTAAAAATTCAAGTCAACCAGAAATCAAATTGACACTTCAAGGACCCCTATGATGTAAAAGAATTTCTATGGAAATTTGCGTCTTGGGAACCGGCTACGTAGGCTTAGTGACGGGAACTTGTTTTTCTGAATCAGGACATTTCGTTCACTGTGTTGATATCGATACGGTTAAGGTCAAAGAATTAAATGCTGGAAAATTGCCTTTTTATGAACCTGGCTTGGATGAGCTCGTCGCTCGAAACCTAAACCAAAAAAGACTAACGTTTACCACCGATAGTCCCAGTGCCATCGGTCAATCGAAAATCATTTTTATCGCCGTGGGTACCCCGCAGGATTCCCATGGAAATGCGGATTTAAAATATGTATTTCAAGCTGCTAAAACGATTGGAGAATATCTCACAGACGCCACCACCATTGTTATTAAAAGCACCGTACCCGTGGGAACACATCAAAAAGTAACAGATCTCATCCGTAAACATTCAAAGCACCCCTTCGAGGTGGTTTCCAATCCAGAATTCTTAAAAGAAGGGAACGCGGTTGAAGATTTTTTAAAACCCGAAAGAGTTGTCATTGGCACCCAAAACGCTAAAACGGTTGAACTCATGAAAGAATTATATGAACCCTTTGTGCGATCTGGGAATCCTATCATTGTAACCGATAATACCAGCGCAGAACTTGCAAAATATGCCTGCAATGCTTTTCTGGCGACTAAAATTTCTTTTATTAATGAAATGGCCAACTTGGCTGAAAAAGTAGGCGCCAATATTTCCGATATCCGCAAAGCCATGACCACCGACTCTCGCATTGGAACAAAATTTTTGTACCCTGGCACCGGTTATGGAGGAAGCTGCTTTCCCAAAGATATTCAAGCCCTCATGGCCACCGCCAAACACCATGATTATCCTCTTAAAATTGTCGAAGCGGTTGAAACGGTCAACCAAGAACAAAAAGAAATTTTATTTCAAAAAGCACACCGATATTTTAAGGGCCACCTTCAAGGCAAGTGCGCAGCCATTTGGGGCCTGTCCTTTAAACCCAACACCGATGATTTGCGGCAAGCACCTTCGATTTCTGTCATTCGCAAATTATTGGATCACGGGGTTAAAACCACGGTATATGACCCCGTGGCCATGTTGAATGCCAGTGCCATTTTTGAAGACCGAATTCAGTTTGGAAAAACAAGCTACGATTGCTTAAAAAATGCAGACATGCTGTTTGTTCTCACAGAATGGAATGAATTTCGAAAACCTGATTTTCAAAAGATAAAATCTTTAATGAAAACACCGGTTATTTTGGATGGGCGCAATATTTTTAACCCTTCTCAGGTAGTGCAGTTTGGTTTTTATTATGAAGGGATTGGATTAAAATGAGACATGCCGTTGTTACAGGTGGCGCTGGATTTATTGGCTCCCATTTGTGTGACTATTTAATTTCTCAACAGTTTCAGGTCACCTGTATCGATAATTTTATTACGGGCTCCCGAAAAAACATTGCCCATTTAATCCAAAATCCAAACTTTCGATTACAAGAGCACGACGTCACCCAATTTATTTCTGTAGATGCCCCCATTGATTTCATTTTTCATTTCGCTTCTCCTGCCAGCCCCATTGATTATCAAAAAATTCCCATCCCCACACTCAAAGTGGGAGCGATTGGGACACACCATGCTTTGGGACTCGCCAAAGCCAAAGGGGCGACGATCCTCTTGGCCTCCACCTCTGAAGTTTATGGAGATCCCCTGGTGCATCCTCAAAAAGAAAATTATTGGGGAAACGTAAACCCCATTGGGCCCCGAGGGTGTTACGATGAAGCAAAAAGATTTTTAGAAGCTTTGACCATGGCCTACCATCGAGAACACAGGTTGAACACAAAAATCGTTCGCATCTTTAACACCTATGGCCCCCGCATGCGTTTGGAAGACGGAAGAGCCATACCGGCGTTTCTTTCTCAAGCCCTTCGAAATGAAACCATTTCCGTTTTTGGAAAGGGCACGCAAACAAGAAGTTTTTGTTACATTGACGATTTAATTGACGGCATTTTTAAACTGGCCAACACAGATTACCATGAACCGGTAAACTTGGGAAACCCAACGGAAATGACTATTTTGGAATTAGCGCAAAAAATCATTGAACTTACCCACAGCCAAAGCTCCATTGCTTTTTATCCATTACCCATTGACGATCCCAAAACACGTCAGCCAGACATCACCCTTGCTCAGAAATTATTACACTGGCAACCCAAAACAAATCTTGAAGAAGGGCTTCTAAAAACCATTCATTATTTTAAGGAGGCACTTTCATGAATGGCGTGCCCATGATGGATCTTAAAATCCAATATCAACAGATTAAATCCGAGATTCAATCTGCCATTGAAAATGTTTTGGAGCATGGTCAATACATGCTGGGAGATGAAACACTCAAGCTGGAAAGAGATCTTGCAACCTATTGCCAGGTTCCATTCGGTTTATCTACTTCATCTGGAACCGATTCCTTAATTTTAGCACTCTTAACCATTGGCATAGAACCTGGCGATGAAGTCATTACATCTTCGATTTCATTTGTGGCTTCCGCAGAAGTCATTTCACTGCTTAAAGCAAAGCCGGTATTTGTAGACATTGATCCCAAAACTTTTTGTTTGGATCCTAAAAAAGTAGAAACGGCTATTACGAAAAAAACAAAAGCTATTTTACCCGTTCACATCTTTGGACAATGCGCAGATATGGACGCTCTTTTGAGCTTGGCCGAGCGCCATGATTTATGGGTCATCGAGGACGCCTGTCAAGCCATTGGGGCTCATTATAAAGGGAAAAAAGCTTGTTCTCTGGGGCACCTTTCGGCGATGAGTTTTTATCCTTCAAAAAATCTAGGCGCTTTTGGCGACGCGGGCATGCTCTTTGTAAAGGAAGAAGCGTTGTTCTTGGCTGCAAGACAATACCGAACCCATGGAGAATATCCAAAAAATTTTAACCATGAGCGCATCGGGCTCAATGCTCGAATGTCAGAAATTCAGGCGGCTATCTTAAATGTGAAATTCAAATATTTAGATTTGTGGAATCAAAAACGAAAAGAATGTGCCAATCGTTACTATCAACTTTTTGAAGAAGCGGACCTATTGCATCGCCTGGCATTACCCCATATGGCCACTTACAATGATCACGTTTTTCATCTATATGTCATTCAAACTCCCCAAAAAGAAAATCTCATCTCTTATTTAACAGAAAACGGAATCGGCGCTGGAAAACATTTCCCAACGGCGCTCCCACATCTTACATGCTATCGCTCTTTGGGACACAAAATGGGAGATTTTCCAATGGCGGAAGCATTTTGTCATCAATCGGTCTCCCTTCCGATGTATCCTGAATTGACCTACCCACAACAAGCGTATGTGGTTTCAAAAATAGCGAATTTTTTTAAGAACCATAAACTAGCAGGGTATTGACAAAGTCATTTCAACTGCAAAAACCATCTTTGGCCTGCGACTGTGTCGAATTTCGGAAAAAGTCCTCAACGGGCTTCTGCGAGCCTGCCGGCTGCAAGCCCGCTTCCGGGCTTTTTCCTCATTCTCCTTGTCTCGGCTCAAATCTGGTTTTTTCGTCATGAAAGCACTTTGTCAACACCCTGCTAAGATATCCTTTCTGAACAGCCCGTTTGCATTTTATAAAAAAGTGGGCTAATAAGCCTTGTTCAAGCCCCTTTTATTTATAAAGATAACCTATGCGAAAAATACTTTTTTTAAGTTTCCTGAGCTTAAGCATTTGCCAGAGCCAACTTCAGGCACAAGAGATTGACGTGGATGCCGAAATGACCATCTATCTCCAAAAATTAAATGGGGGGAGCCGAGATCCTTTTAAAGAAGAACATCAGCTCCATTTGTTACAACCCACTAAAATAGCTTGGCAACTTCCAGCTTTTAGAAAACTAAAAAACACTTCTTTAGAAGAACTTCTGGAAGAAGCTCAATACCGTCAAAGTTTTTATTTTAAAATGGCCCTTGCCTTACACCATGAAGATGTCGAAACATACATTTTATCTCAAAAAGACAAGCTCTCAGACGATGTAAAAGCCTCACTTGAATTTCGAAAAAGACTGCGTACCAATGAAGAATTTGAACTCATCCAAGTTCTTAAAGCATTTTCAACCCCTATCCGTTCTTTCCTTTTTCACCCGACAAAGAGGCTTTTGGCTGCCCTCTCTTTCGATCAAAAAGTTTATTTTTGGAATCTAACAGATCTTGCACATATTAAAGAAATTGAAACCCCATTTACCGAAAAAATTGATTCTCTCACTTTTGCTCCCAATGCCCCCATTCTGGTTTCTATCGCCCCTGGGCAAACCCTTTGTTTTTGGGATATTTCTGATCTGAAAAACATCCTGCCCCTGATAACACCCTTTCAATGTCCCAATCAGATCATCTCAAGCTCATGGTCCTCAGATGGAAATCTCTTAGCCATAAGAGATCAACAGCAATCTATTTACCTGTGGGATCTCTCTCAAAAGACATCGCCCCAAAGAATCTTTCTTTTAAACTCTGATTCAAACAAAAATGAACCTCTATTTTGGGAAAACACAAACGCTAAAACAGTGGAGCAATTGAAGCTTCCATTTCAAAGAAATGAAATCCAGATGTTTGCGCTCTCTCCCAATGGGGAACTCTTGGTATCGGCGGATGCGCAAGGATCCCTTCGTTTGTGGTTAAAATCAAAAGCACCCGATCTGCACACCCTTGGATTTAATCCTACAACATTTCTCATTCCTTCTTCTGAAGATGAAGATGCCCACCATTCTGATCAAAACGGAGAGGTCATCGCAAACCCCATGACCCATTGGCATGAACGTCTCATGTTCCACCAACAAAAAAGTCCAAAGGATGCCAAGATGAATGTGCTCTTGGAAATGCTTTCTCGTGCCACCGATGACCAGCGGGGTGAAACACAATCGTACTTACGAAATTGCGGGCCAGAGTTATTTTATCCAGGGGACAAAGATCAAACCGTGCTGTTTCAACAATTGCTTCTTGACATTTTTGGAACACAAACACTCGCATCTTTGCAGCAAAAATTGGCCTTCCTCCAAAAACCATCGACAGAAATAGCCATTGCGGAACTCCTTCAAACGATCTTTTATCTGTATCCCAGAGACCATGCCTTTATGTATCGGTTCGAGACCTTATTGAAAGTGGTTTTTGAATGGCCCTGGGCCAAAGATCGAAGAACCGTACTCACGAAAACTGCCTCACTCATTCGCACCATAAACGAAGAGCTAGCGCCTCATGTGGGCTACCATGTTCGCGCCAAACCGCTCTCTACCCAAAAGGTGTCTGGAACTTCCAATGCGGTTCAAGTGATCTCATGGGAATTGATTCAAATCACCACGCAGTATAACGCTCAAAAAAATGAACTTGAAACTCAAGAAGTAAGCATCCTGACCCTGGATCCAGTCACCCTGATTGTATCTTCAGAAGAAGCCCCAGCTGTTTATGGAACATTAGAACCGCTTTATTTTAAAGATGTAGAGACTGCCAAAAGGTTTTTGAGGGAGCTCCCCACAAAAACACCCACTTCCATTGGCCGAGGGCCAGAACCCCTCATCCCCTTATCCAACTGGAAAAAAATTAAACCTGTGAAAGGTGGCATTGCCTTATTGGCAGACCCCGATCTGGTGGATTACCATAAGCAGGATAGCGGCGCTGAAGCCTCTAATATAGAGGCCTCTCTAGAGCGTTTTCAATTGGCATCACACACTCCTATTGAAGTCATTTCTAAATTAACAACAACTGACCTTCATAGAATTTTGGAGCAACGCACTATTTTTATAATCCCGGAGTTTAGCGGAAATATTTTCATATTTACAGCTGCGGAAAAAGGAAAAGAACTCATTCGCAAATTTGTATCTCAGGGAGGCACCCTCATCCTATTTGGAGACAATTCACATACTGCTGTCAATACTCTCTTCTTTGAATGGGAGATAAGAAAAGGATCCAGTGATGACAAGTCTTATTTAGCTACTAATGATGTTATTCCTCTTCCTCAAAACAGCAACAATGTAGCTTCATTATCATTAAAGGATGCTCCCACAAGTTTGCTTTCCTATGATGCAACTTTTCTTTTTGATCAAAACACGTTCCCACCCGAAGCCTTGTCTCTTTATTATGATGTAAACTCTGGACACAGCGTTGCAGTCTATATTCCCATGGGGGTCGGACACATTTATATTTTAGGGTGGGACTGGTTTAATGCTAACCCCATCGGATCTCAAGGCGTGATAGGCCACCATTGGCACGCCCTCTTAGAAGCCATCATCGAAAAACACCTAGCAGGGTATTAAATATCTCCTTTTTATTTTGAATAAGAATCGTCTAATACCAAAAAATACGATATATTAATTTTAATGGAGCCAAAAGAGCTTATCCATCAAGTTTGGAAATTATTTACAAAACATGTAAATCCAAAAAATTTTCGTTTATTTCTTTTTGGTTCTCGCACAACTCATCAGCATGATCCATTTTCAGATTTTGATTTTGCAATCTTAGGACAGG
>JACQJD010000007.1 GCA_016198185.1 Deltaproteobacteria bacterium | reverse complement strand
TTTCAAATACTTATATTGCGCCTATATATAATGGAGTGGTTTATTCTCCCTCTTCTTCTACACTTTCCTAGCAGGCTGTTGAAAATGCAGTTGTTGGCGTAAGCCAACAACAATGTAATAGAGTTTTTTTCCTTACATTTCTGCGAAGCTCAAAAAAGGCCCATCTACGTCGTTGCCCTCGTCGTGTCTCTTTCGACGTACTGCTCAAGTACGCCTCAGTCGCCCCTTCTCGGGCGCCTAGTATCTGGGCCTTTTTGAACACCCTGCCAGTGGATCTATGGATACTGCAGAAGTGGGGCGGCGTTTGGTGGGGCTCATTCATTAATAGTGCAATAAATCAACTTTTTGGGTCTGCCAGCGCCCATTTTTTTGGGTGTAGAGCGTTGCTTTTCCTTTGGTGAAATCTTCTGCAGGGGTTTCATAAATATGCCACTGGTAAGGCATGCAAATCATACTGCCCAAGTTTGGAGCTCGTTGGTGCAGCGAAATATTTTTGGGCAAAGAATCTCGGATCGATTTATTGAGTGAATCGAGCCAATAGGCGCGACGGACTTCCTCTCGCATTTTAAGCCATAAGAGATCGAGAAGAGAAGTGTGTTCATGATTTTTGGGGGCAATCAATTGAACTTTGGCTTCAAATCGAAACTGAATGGATCGAAACAAGTCAAAATAACACCCTGAAACATAAGGATTATCGGAAAGTTCTTCCCATTTTCGAGATTGAATATGGGTATTAAAAACGATGGCATCGACTTGTTTTATATAATGAAGATGAACGGTTCGGACGCGAGCTCTACCTTCTTGATTGACGGTAGCGATTTGTCCATAAGCTGGATGAACATCATCCGTAAACGCTTCTATGATAAGAGATTTAATTTCCTTTGGAGCAATCATGACACTGTTCCCAGGTATCATACCTGTTTTATTTGTCACCCAAATTTTGCATTTCCCTCACTTTTTTGAGGGAAAACCCTAAATTTTAATATAGGTTAAATAATAAAATCGCGTTGTGAGTGGTGATTTCGGCAACTTCTTCTAGGGGGATTTGTTTAAGAGCTGCAATTTTTTCAGCGGTTTTAACCACGTAAGCAGGTTCATTTCTTTTCCCGCGGTAGGGCTCTGGGGTTAAAAAAGGGCAATCGGTTTCAATTAAGAGTTTATTTAAGGGAAGGCCTTGTACAACCTTTTGAAGTTCAAAGGTCTTTTTAAAAGTAATGATGCCAGAGATCGAAATAAAAAAGCCTAATTCTAAAGCTGTTTTGGCTTCCTCGGCTGTCCCCGTAAAACAGTGAAATACGCCTCGAGGCTTGGGGGTGCCCACGTCTTTGAGGAGCTTAAAGATATCCGCAAAAGCTTCCCGAGAGTGGATGCTGAGCGGCAAATTCAATTTTTGGGCGAGCAATACTTGTTCTTTAAAACATTTTCTTTGAACCTCGGGATCTGAATGTTTGTAGAAATAATCTAGGCCAATTTCACCAATGGCTTTTACATTTGGATCCATGGCCAAATATTCTAACCGCTGAAGATAATCTGGTGGTAAACTTTGCACTTCATGAGGATGCACACCCACAGAAGCAAAAATAAAAGGGTAACGTTTGGCCAAGGCAATTCCTTTTTCACTATGCTCTAGCGTCGTTCCAATATTCATGATGAAGGCGATGTGACTGGATGTGGCGCGATCCAGCATGGCATCAAAATCTTCTTTGAAATCGTTGTACTCCAGGTGAGCATGGCTATCGATGAATTTCATGGTGTGGCTATCCTCGGAAAAAGCGCTTCTCCTTTTTGGACGGTCAGTCCTTGGGGCAATTGTCCCCAAGGTGATTCTGATTCTAAACGTTGGATTTCAATGTTTTTTGAAATGCCCAGTGCGTTCCAAATTTTTTGACTGCTGGTTGGCATGAAGGCTGATGTAAGCAGAGCAACAATTCTTAATGTTTCAAGGCAGATGTACAACGTTCGGTCTACCTCTTCTTTTTTATGTTCTTTGGCCAATTTCCAAGGGGCTTTGTTTTCTAAATATTGGTTGCAAGTTCGAATGAGTTTCCAAATTTCAGACAATGCTTTTGAAAAAGCCAGTTGATCCATGTGACGTTGGGTTTCGGTTATTACGTGATGCGCCAAGTGTTTTAATGCTTCGTCCTCTTCGGAAAAATTTTGAGGGATGGCAGGTGTTTTCCCCTCACAATAGTTCAGCACCATTTGCGTGGAGCGTGAAAGCAAGTTTCCCAAATCGTTCGCCAGATCGCTGTTGGTTCGATGAATGAACGTGGTATCTGAGAACTCACCATCCAACCCAAAAGGAATTTCTTTAAAAAAATAATATCGAACAGGATCCAATCCATATTTTTCTACCAAGGCAAAAGGGTCTAAAGCATTTTCCCTTGATTTTGACATTTTTTGAGAGCCATGGGTGATCCAGCCATGGGCAAAAATACGTTTGGGAAGGGGCAGTCCCACCGACAGGAGCATACACGGCCAATAGACGGCATGAAAACGCAAAATATCTTTGCCCACGAGATGTGTTGCCGTGTTCCAATAGAGCTCAAATTGAGAAGGATTTTTTAGGTAATCTATCCCCGAAAGATAATTAATGAGTGCATCAAACCAAACATAGAGAACATGTTTTTTTTGTGTTTTTTCAAAATTTGGAACCGGAATTCCCCAATCGATCGTCGTTCTTGAAATGCTTAAATCTTTTAAGCCGGATTCAACAAAGCGAATCACTTCATTGCGACGTGTTTCGGGTTGGACAAATTCAGCATGACGATGAAGATGTTCCAACAGTGCTTTTTCATAGTTTGACATTCTAAAAAAATAACTTTCTTCCTTTAGTTTTTGGACGTCTCTTTGGCAGGAAGGACACTTTCCATGAATGAGTTGCGTTTGAGTATAAAAAGCTTCACAGGGCAAGCAGTACCAATCTTCGTATTCACCCAGATAAATATCGCCACGATCGTATACTTTTTGGAGGAAAGCCAAGACCACTTGCCTGTGTCGTTCTTCGGTTGTTCGAATGAAATCATTCGGGGTGACTTGTAATAAACGGTTTAAGGCATGAAAATTTTGAACCACTTCATCCGCCAAAGCCTGAGGGGGTAACCCTTGCTTTTTGGCAGCTTCTAAAACTTTTTGACCGTGTTCATCGGTTCCGGTTAAGAAAAAAACATCTTGCCCACACAAACGTTGAAACCGTGCTGCAATATCAGCGGCGAGTGTTGTGTAAGCATTTCCAATGTGCGGCTTGCCCGTCACATAATAAATCGGGGTTGTGATGTAAAAAGAAGATGCTGGGGTCATACATGTAACCTCAACAGAAGATTTTCAGCTAACAGTTGTCGGTTGACTTGTGTTTGCAAGCTGATTTTCGTATTTAAAACAGTTTCTAAATTTTCATACAAATGCGTTCGTGTAAATTTTCTGGAGATGGTTTCACCCAACGATCGTTTTTCTTGAAGGGGAGATAAAGGGGCCAGGTCTTCTTTATAAAAAAGCAAATCACGATACCAGATCAGTAAAATTTCAAGACACTGTTTAAAATAAGTTTCATCAGAACCGATTTTATGGGCCAATTCAAAGCGTTCTGATGTTCGGGTGGGCAATGTCAGGAGTTCATGAAGGTCGGCAAAAGGTTCTAAGGCAAAAGCGTGTTGTGACAAAGGTAAACTCACACGCTGACAGCGAGACCGGATGGTTTCCAATAGGTTTTCGTAAAACACAGTGGTCAGTAAAAAAACAGTTTTAGAGGGCGGTTCTTCTAAAATTTTAAGCAACGCATTGCTTGCAGAGGGGGTTAATTCATGAGCCTCTTCCAAGATGACAATTTTCCAAGGGCCTTCTAACGCTTTCAAATGAAGTTCTTTTTGAAGGGCTCGTAAGGGTTCAATTTTAATCGTCCCTTCTTCAGGACCCATGTGTTTCACATCGGGATGTGTTCTTTTTTCTATTTTTTTACAGGCAGCACATGTTAAACACGCGGCGTCTTTGGTCACAGATAAGCAGTTCAACCTTTTTGCAAAGAGCAAAGCTTGAAGGGAGAGTGCAGGGGGATGCGAACCCGTAATCACATAAGCAGGAGCCAGAGATCCAGAAGCTGCCACTCTTGCTAACAGGGGTGTTAAGGTGTTGATATCAAACGTCATCGTTTTTTATTTACCCAATATAAAATGTTTTGGTGGATGGTATTGATATCTTGAGCAGCATCAATCACTTTTATTCTGGAAGGCTCTTTTTTTGCCAAGGTCAAATAGCCCTGGCGAATTTTATGATGGAATTTTTGACTTTCCCGTTCAATGCGGTCTTTCTTTTTGGTGGAGCGGTATCGTTTTTGAATACGGCTTAGCCCTTTGGTGACATCTACATCTAAAACAAAGGTCAGGTCGGGTTTGAGTTCAAAAGAGGCCATGCGATTTAATGGATGAATCCAGGAGAGCGGTAACTCGCGTGCCATGCCTTGGTAGACGGTAGAAGCATCGTAGAATCGGTCGGAGATTACTATTTTTTTTTGTTTCAGCGCGGGTAAAATTTTTTCATGAACATGTTGCGCTCTAGAAGCTTCATACAAAAAGAGTTCGGTCAGCGGCGTCATGTCTTTGTTTTTTTGATCCAATAAGATGGTTCGGATTTGATCCCCAATAAAAGTGCCACCGGGTTCTCGGGTGATCAAAACGTTGAGCCCTTGTTTTAAGAGGGCAGATTTGAGAAGCAAGATTTGTGTACTTTTTCCAGCGCCTTCGATCCCTTCAAATGTAATAAATAAACTCATGCGCACTGTATGTATCCACAATTTTGGCAAAAGGTGCAAGCTTCTTGGTGCGTAAAGGCATGATGACATTCGGGGCAGTTTTCCGAGGAAGAGGCTTCGTACACTTGGGCACCTTTGCAGCCATCTCGAAAAACCGTAATGCCTTTGCAGTTTAAACGATAGGCTAAAAGATAAGCCTGTTGGATGTCTTCGAGGGTTGCCTGATTTGGCAAATTAATGGTTTTGGAAACCGCACTGTCCGAATATTTCTGAAAGACGCTCTGCATCCGAATATGCCATGAGTAGGAAATTTCATGAGCGGTTGCCACAGTGTTTGGATACGATTCTGCGAGAGACTTTCCTTCCAAGACATGACGCACATACGATTTTGAAAAAACAGGTTCAATCCCGCTGGAACAGCCGGCAAGGAGGCTTAAGGTTCCCGTAGGTGCAAGGGTGGTAACGGTGGCATTGCGCAGAGGGGGCATTTTTTTCTTGGCATAGAGGGAACGCTTAAAATTGGGAAAAGGTCCACGTGTTTTGGCTAGGTCACGAGAAGCTTGGTGAGCTTTCTCATCCATAAATTTCATGAGTTGATCAGAGAATGCCAGCGCTTTTTTTGAAGCATAAGGAATGTTAAGTTTTAGTAAAATATCGGCCAAGCCCATCACCCCCAAGCCAATTTTTCGATTGCCATGGGTAATCGATTGAATTGCCGGAAATGGATAGGTATTGGCATCGACCACATTGTCTAAAAAATGAACTGCGGTGCGAACGGTTTTCTCCAACTTTTTCCAATTGATTTTACGATGGGAGGTTAAAAATTTATTTAGGTTCAATGACCCCAGCGTGCAGGCTTCAAAGGGTAGCAGCGGCTGTTCACCACAGGGGTTTGTGCTTTCGATGGGCCCCAGGGAAGGGGTGGGATTGTATCTATTGATTTCATCTATAAAAATTAATCCAGGGTCACCGGTTGTCCAGGCGGCTTTGCAAATTTCATTAAATATTTTTCGAGCTGAAAGTTTCTGAACGCTTTTTTGGGTTTTTGGATGTTTGAGTTCATAAGATTTATTTTTTTGAACCGCCGTCATAAATTTATCGGTGACCGCAACAGAAATATTAAAGTTCGTCAGTGCGTGTTCCTTTTCTTTGGCGTGGATGAATTTTAAAATATCGGGGTGGTCTATATTTAAGATGGCCATGTTGGCCCCCCGACGGGCGCCGCCTTGTTTAATGGCGTCGGTCACGGCATTAAAAGCTTCCATAAAAGACAAAGGCCCTGAAGATTCTCCCAGATTTTCATGAATGCGGCTTCCTTGAGGGCGAAGTTTGGAAAAGTTAAATCCGGTTCCGCCACCTGATTTTTGGATGATGGCAGTGAGTTTGAGGGTTTCAAAAATGGATAAAATGGAATCCCCAATGGGTAAGACAAAGCACGCTGCCAGTTGGCCGTTGGGTTTTCCAGCATTCATGAGCGTGGGAGAGTTTGGAAGGAATTCCAATTGAGACATCATGTTAAAAAAAGAGTGTTCTATCTTTTTAAGATTGGCTTTTGAGTTATATTGCTGGTCTGCTTTAGCAATGGCTTTGGCCACACGGTGAAAAAGGTCTAAGGGGGTTTCTATGATTTTTCCTTTGGCGTTTTTTTTGAGATAACGCTCCTGAAAAACAATCTTTGCATTGGGGGTCAATGTAAGCGTCTGTTTCACAAAAAGAATCATAACATTTTGGATGAACATGACAAATTTTATTGCCTCGCCCCCTCAACACAGGAGGGGAAAAGGGAACTTATGCGTAAGTTTGGTTCTGGTAGACGAAGGTTCTTTTTTAAGACACGGCGTTGCCCACCTCCAGCGGGTGGGCACGCCTAAGCTCTCGGCCTGGCCCGGAGGCTGTGTCCGAAAAAGGTCATTCCGAGCGCAAAGCGCGAGGAATCTCCGCTTAAGATCCTTCGAGCTTCATCCTCTCAGGACAACATTTTCGGACAGCCTCCACCCAGCGGGCCAGGCCTCCGAGATTGTCTTAAAAAAGAACCTTCGTCTACCAGGTTCAACTTAAGACGATCCTTTCCCCTCCGGTGTTGAGGGGGCGGATTTTATTTGTATAAAAAGTAGACAGCTATTGGGGTGTTCAGGCAAGTAACATAACCCATTGAAATAATAGAATAATTTTATGATTATGGCTGGACTGTCTAAAAAGTTGTCAATTTAGTCTTCAGTTAGGAGAGAGCTTCTTTTAACAGGAGCATGTTTTTAACTTATTGAAAATACTAGTAAAATTTAAGTTTCTTCTTATTTGGCACGCCCCTTGCTTTATAAATAAGTAAAGGTATCGAATACCCAGAATGGGATTTGAAGTTGAAACGGTTTTTAAAAGTGGCGGAGGTATCAGATGTTGATGAAGCTCAAATTCGTGTGGAACATAACCCTAATTAAAAAAATTATTATTATATTG